>JAFRWY010000062.1 GCA_017437905.1 Eubacterium sp. | reverse complement strand
TGCGACCCTGTTAGTATATTATATCACACATAGTTTCATATTAAAAGAAGAAAGAAGGAGGAGCGGCCATGGCAGTACCCAAAGACCCGTTCATACTGCTCAGCTGGGCAAACATGAAACTCAGGGATCTCTATCCGTCCCTTGAGGAACTGGCAGCAGGAGAATCGGCGGATGCAGCCGAGATCAGTACGCGGCTGGAAGCGGCGGGATATTTTTATGATTCCGCGAAGAATCAGTTTGTGATTCGTGCGTAAGTATGTTACAATAATAAGTCGGAGTGCGTTTGTCATTCCTAACTAACAGATCATGATCCGCCGCAGCATTTTCAAACCGGTTCATTTTAAGACAGAAATGCCGTACCGTGCTGCAGGCAGGAACCCATATGAGAGGAGAACATACCATGAAAAAACCAGTCGTACTTATGATCCTGGATGGCTTCGGACTTTCGGATAATCCGGAGGCAAATGCCGTAGCGATCGCAAAGACACCGAATATCGACCGCCTGGAGGCAGAGTGCCCCTTCGTTCCGGGCTATGCATCCGGTATGGCTGTCGGACTTCCGGACGGCCAGATGGGCAACTCCGAGGTCGGCCATATGAACATGGGCTCCGGCCGTGTCATTTATCAGGATCTTACCCTGATCACCAAACTGATCCAGGACGGCGATTTCTTCAAGAATGAAGAACTTCTGGCAGCTATCGAGAACTGCAAGAAGAACAATTCCGATCTGCACCTCTGGGGACTTCTGTCCGATGGCGGTGTGCACAGCCACAACACCCATCTGTATGCGATCCTTGAGCTCTGCAAGAAGGAGAATTTTGAGCGTGTATACCTGCATCCCTTCTTCGACGGAAGGGATACACCCCCGGCATCCGGCAAGGATTATCTGCAGGAACTGGTGGATGAGGCGGCAAAGATCGGTGTGGGCAAGGTAGCTTCCCTGTCCGGCCGGTATTATGCAATGGACCGTGATAACAACTGGGACCGTGTACAGAAGGCATATGACTCTCTGGTGCTGGGCGAAGGCGTGAAGGAGACGGATCCGACCCAGGCAATGCAGAATTCCTACGACAACGGTGTGACCGACGAGTTCGTGCTTCCCACCGTGATTGTGGACGAGACCGGTGCTCCGGTATCTCTTGTAAAACCCAATGATTCCGTGATCTTCTTCAATTTCCGTCCGGACCGTGCACGTGAGATCACCAAGGCATTCTGCTTCTCCGATGAGGACATCGCAGCGCAGCCGGGTGATGCATCCGATACCAAGTGCATCAAGTTCCTGAAGAGAGCAAACGGCTTCATGCCCCTTACCTATGTCTGCTTCAAGGATTATGATGAGACCATCCCGAACAAGCTGGTGGCCTTCAAGAAGCAGGAGATCAAGAATACATTTGGCGAGTACCTTGCAGCAAACGGTCTGAAGCAGCTGCGTCTGGCCGAGACCGAGAAGTACGCACACGTAACCTTCTTCTTCAACGGCGGTCTTGAGGAGCCGAACAAGGATGAGGAGCGTATCCTGGTAAATTCTCCGGCAGTCGCAACCTACGATCTGCAGCCGGAAATGAGCGCACCGGAGGTTAGTCAGAAGCTGAACGAGGCAATCCGTTCCGATAAGTATGATGTGATCATCATCAACTTCGCAAACCCCGACATGGTAGGCCACACCGGTGTTCTTTCCGCAGCTGTTGCAGCGGTAGAGCGTGTGGATCAGTGTGTGGGCAGTGCGGTTGAGGCAGTGAAGGAGAAGGACGGCGTCCTCTTCATCTGTGCTGATCACGGTAACTGCGAGCAGATGCTGAACTATGAGACCGGTGCCCCGCATACGGCACACACCACTAATCCGGTACCGTTCATCCTGTACAATTACGATCCGGCTTACACCCTGAAGGAGGGCGGAAAGCTCTGTGATATCGTACCGACTCTGCTGGAGATCATGGGTCTTCCGCAGCCGGCGGAGATGACGGGACAGTCCCTGCTGATCAAAAAATAAAGAGGGACGAAAGAAGAATAAAGACGGTTCCGGAGCATGGAACCGGTAGAAACAGGGGACGGTTCCGGACTGACCGGAGCCGTCCCCATAATGTCTGACGGAATATATGTCAGGAAAAGAGCAAAGGAGAGCGGATGAAACCGGGAACCGAAGACAACAGAATAGACTGGAAGCTCCGGTTCATCTTCCACAGCTCCTATCTTCTTGAACTTCCGGATGCATATATTCTCTTTGATTATTATCAGGGAGACCTTCCGGAACTGGACGGCACGAAACGACTGTATGTAATGGCGAGTCATGCCCACTATGATCATTTCTCGCCGGTGGTCTTTCAACTGATCCGGAAATATCCGGGAACCACCTACATCCTGTCGGACGATATCTCCCAGCGTCAGTGCGAGGAGGCCATATCGGAGATGGGGATCGATCCGCCGGAGATCCTCTGGATCCGCCCGGGCATCGAATATACCCTGCCGGAATTCCGGGTGGAAGCATTCCGTTCCACGGATCAGGGCGTCAGTTTCCTGATCGAGGCCGGCGGACGCCGGTTCCTCCATGCGGGGGATCTGAATGACTGGTGTTGGCAGAATGTCCAGAAATCCCGGAATGAAAAGATGCAGGCGGCATATCTTGCGGCACTGAAGGAACTGAAGGAGATTCTGGGGGATACGGGACTGGATGTTGCGATCATTCCCATGGATCCGGTTCTCGGGAAAAAGATGTATCAGGGACCGCTGGAGTTTCTGGAGACGATCCCGGTCCGGAGCGTATATCCCATGCATATGTGGGAACGGTACTCGGTGGGTGAGTCCTTTCTGTCGGAGTATCCGGAATATCTGGGTACCTTCCATCCCGTACATCATGCGGGAGAGGATTTCCATTGACATCGGCGGATGTTTGAAGTAGAATAAGTCCCTGTAAAAGTAAATACTTCGGGAGCTGGCGGAAGCCGGCTGAGAGGAGGCGTGATCCCGCCTCGACCGTACCTGATTTGGATAATGCCAACGGAGGGAGTGACCGGCGCGGACCGTTATTTCGGTGTGCATACCGTAGATGCGTGATCATTTGACGGGCAGTCCAAAGGGGCTGCCTGTTTTTTTTCGGGATTTTGTCAGCTGCGTTGGCCTGAATCTCGTGCCGGGTCTCGCGGGCGAGACTTGAATATGCAGACAGCGTATCATTTCCATATGGGAATATATGGACAACATGAACAACATGAACAGGAGGAGTAGCATGTTAAAGGAATGCTGGAAGAAGGTGCAGGAGACCTGCCCGCTGGTACATAATATCACGAATTATGTGACGGTAAATGATGTGGCAAATGTACTGCTGGCCGCAGGCGGAAGCCCCATCATGTCGGATGAGCCGGAGGATGTGGAGGATATCACTTCCATCTGCGGGGGCCTGAATATCAACATCGGAACCCTGAATGAGAGAACCATCGAGGGGATGTTCCGGGCCGGCAGGAAGGCAAATGAACTGGGGCATCCGGTTCTGCTGGATCCGGTGGGAACCGGGGCTTCGAAGCTTCGGACCGAAACGGCGGACCGCCTGGTGCGGGAACTCCATTTCACCGTGATCCGGGGAAATATCTCCGAGATCAAGACCATTGCCTATGGAAGCGGAACCACGAAGGGAGTGGATGCGGATGTGGCGGATGCGGTAACGGAGGAGAGCCTTCCCGCTGCGGTGGATTTTGCCAGGGGTCTGGCGAAGCGTCTGGATACGGTGATCGCCATCACGGGAGCCATCGATATCGTAGCAGATGCAGATACTGCCTACGTGATCCGGAACGGACGCCCGGAAATGGGACGCATCACCGGAACCGGCTGTCAGTTGTCCGGTCTTGTAACCGCATATGTTACGGCCAATCCGGAGCAGCCGCTGGAGGCAGCTGCCACCGCCGTTACACTGATGGGTGTGGCCGGTGAGACAGGTTGGGAGCGGATGCAGGAGGGAGACGGGAATTCCACCTACCGTAACCGCATCATCGATGCCATCTACAACATGGATGGGGAAACCCTGGAGCAGCGGGCGAAGATAGAACGTATGTAAAGCGTGTATAACACGAACGGAGCAACCCCGGAGCGACGTGCGAAGATAGAATGTGTATAAAAGCATGTCATTCTGAGCGAAGCGAAGAATCTCAACAGATGGAGAGATCGGAAAGGACCGGTATGAATAGTAAATTGAAAGAATCCCTGCTTCTCTACGCGGTCACCGACCGCCACTGGCTGGCAGAGGGAGAACCTCTGCTGCATCAGGTGAAGCAGGCGGTGGAGGGAGGCGCTACATTTGTACAGCTCAGGGAGAAGACCCTGGACGAGACTTCCTTTGAGGCGGAGGGCCGGGAGATCCTGGCTTACTGCAGAGAGAAAAAGATCCCGTTTGTGATCAATGACAATGTGGAACTGGCCGTACGGATCGGTGCGGACGGTGTTCACGTGGGTCAGGAGGATATGGAGGCGGGACGGGTCCGCGCGCTGATCGGACCGGACCGGATCCTGGGAGTCTCCGCACAGACCGTGGAGGATGCACTCCGGGCGGAGACTGCGGGGGCGGACTATCTGGGCGTGGGGGCGGTATTCCCCACCGGTTCCAAGGATGATGCGGTGGAGGTACCGCATGAGACACTGGCTGCCATTTGCAGGGCGGTGTCCATCCCGGTGGTGGCTATCGGCGGGATCACGTATGAGAATGTTCCGCAGCTGGCAGACACCGGTATTGTCGGCATTTCAGTCATCAGCGCCATCTTCGGGCAGAAGGATATCCGGGAAGCCACTAAGCGCCTGAGGACAAGAGTTGATGAGATTCTTCGGCCTGCGGCCTCAGAATGACATGGCTGCGGCCCGAATGACAGAAGGATGTCATCCGTGCGAAGGTAGCCGGATGTTCCGATGTCATCCTGAGGAACTTTGCGACGAAGGATCTTTTCACGAAAGACCTTCACACGTTAGTTTCGTTAAATAACATTAAAAACAAATCAGCGGTACACCGGGGGCACCACCTTGTATCGCTATACAAAACGAAGTGAGATTTCATAGAAGAACCGCACCGGCGTACAGCCGGTCGGACAAAGGAGGATCATATGAGAACAGCACTTACGATCGCAGGAAGTGATTCCAGCGGAGGCGCCGGTATCCAGGCAGACCTGAAGACCATGACAGCCCATGCGGTATACGGCATGAGCTGTATCACGGCTCTAACGGCCCAGAACACTACCGGCGTCACAGGTATCATGGAGGTAACTCCCGAATTCTTACAACAGCAGCTGGACGCCGTGTTCACGGACATCTTTCCGGATGCGGTGAAGATTGGTATGGTTTCGGCAGGCAGTCTGATCCGGGTCATCGCGGAGCGGCTCAGTCACTATAAGGCGCGGAACATCGTGGTGGATCCGGTGATGGTAGCCACCAGCGGTGCACGCCTCATCAGTGAGGATGCCATCGAGACCCTGAAGCAGGAACTGATCCCGCTGGCTACCGTGATCACACCGAACATCCCCGAGGCAGAGGTCCTTTCCGGGCTGACGATCCGGACAGAAGAGGATATGCTTGCCGCAGGCCGCATGATCCGGGATACCTTCGGGGTGGCAGTCCTGATGAAGGGCGGTCACAGCATCAATGAGGCAAATGATCTCCTGATCGAAAAGGATCGGGAAACCTGGTTCCACGGGACAAGGATCGATAATCCGAATACCCACGGGACCGGATGTACACTTTCCTCGGCCATTGCTTCCAACCTGGCGGAGGGGGCTTCGCTTGCAGAAGCGGTGAAGAAGGCAAAGGCATATCTGACCGGCGCGCTTGCGGCAGGACTGGATCTCGGGGCAGGCAGCGGTCCGCTGGATCATGCCTATGCCATCACGGGGCCGGAAGATGACCTGCTGTATGTATAGAGGACGGCGCCTTGTCATTCTTTGCCCCTAAGGGGCAGGGAATTCTTGCAATAAAGAGGAAAGTGGAAATGAGTGAAAAGAAAACAAGTGTACTTAGTAACGGCCTCATCTGGTTCGGGGCCGGTGTTTCGATTGCGGAGATTCTTACCGGAACATACCTGGCACCCCTCGGTTTCGGTAAGGGCATGCTGGCGATCCTGGTGGGACATGTGATCGGTTGTGTGCTCCTGTTCTTTGCGGGATGGATGGGTGCCCGGACGAAGAAGTCCTCCATGGAAACCGCGGGGATGTCCTTCGGAAATCGCGGAAATATCCTTTTTGCGGTGTTAAATGTACTCCAGCTGGTGGGTTGGACCGGTATCATGATCTATGACGGTGCCCTGGCAGCGGAGGGGGTCTGGAGTATCGGAGCCTGGATATGGGCTCTTGTGATCGGAGGACTTATCGTGGTATGGCTCCTGATCGGACTGTCACATCTCGGCAAGCTGAACATGATCGCCATGACGCTGCTCTTCGGACTTACCGTTGTGCTCTGCTTCCTGATCTTTAGGGGGGACAGCAGTGCATCCGTATCGGAGGATCTTTCTTTTGGTGCAGCTGTGGAGCTTTCCGTAGCCATGCCCCTCTCCTGGTTTCCGCTCATCAGTGATTATACGAGAGAAGCCGAGAAGCCCTTTGCGGCTACCATGGTCAGTGCGGTCACCTATGGACTGGTCAGTACCTGGATGTTTGTGATCGGTATGGGAGCAGCCATCTTTGCAGATACCGGTGATATTGCCGTGATCATGGTACGCGCAGGCGTCGGGGTAGCCGGACTTTTTATCATCGTATTCTCCACGGTAACGACCACCTTCCTGGACGCATTTTCGGCCGGGGTCAGTGCCATCAGTATTTCAAAGAAGATACCCGCCCGTCCCTTTGCCATCATCGTAACCGTGATCGGAACGGTCGGTGCCATATTCTTTCCCATGGACGATATCACGGACTTCCTGTATCTGATCGGTTCGGTCTTTGCACCGATGATCGCCGTCATGCTGGCGGATTATTATATCCTGAAGGAGGATTCGGGGGAGAAGAAGGTGAACCTGATCAGCTTCTTCTGCTGGCTGGCAGGCTTCGGCCTGTATCGCTGGCTGCTGCATGTGGATACACCACTTGGAAGCACGCTTCCCGACATGGCCATGACTCTGATCCTGACGGTTGTCGTGAAGAAGATCGCCGGTTCCGTCCGTCGGAGAAATGGTTAGGATTACATAAGAAATCGTACGTATACCGGGCCGTTGGTACAAAATCACAGATAGCATCTGCTTTTTTTGGCAACTTTGTATTCTTACATTTTCATTAATTAAGTGTTACAATTATGCATGTAGGCGTTGTTGTGTCTTCTGAAGGAGTTGTAGCACATGTTTGAAGTCGGTGACTACGTTGTATACGGAAGTAACGGTGTATGCCGGATTACCAAGGTAGGCCCCATCGACTGTCCCGGAGTTCCTCAGGATAAGCTCTACTATACCATGACTCCTTGCTACATCAGAGACAGTGAGATCTGTACACCGGTTGATAATAACCGGGTGGTGATCCGAAAGGCCATGTCCAGGGAAGAAGCGCTCGCATTTGTACAGAGCATGCATCAGATCCAGGCTATGCCGGTAGAGGAAGAGAAGAAGCGCGAGTTGCTGTATAAGCAGGCGCTGCTTACCTGCGAACCGGCGAAGATCGTCAGTCTGATCCGGACCATTTACGAGCGGATTCAGGAACGTCAGGCCGAGGGCAAGAAGGTGACCAGTTCGGACTCCAAGTATTTCCACATTGCAGAAGAGAGCCTCCACGGAGAGCTTGCGATCTCACTGGGTATGGATAAGGACGATGTGGGTGCGTACCTCGAGGAAAGGATGCACCGGCTACAGGCCGTATGACAACAAAAAACAGGAAAACGGATCAGGTGTAGAAGTATCCACTTGATCCGTTTTTCTTTTTTTAAAAATTACATATTCACGAAAATGCCATATTGACATTTCATGAATATGTGTTACAATAGCCAACGGAAACAAGGAACACATATAAATAAGAGGAGAAATATGTACAGGGTAAAGAGAGCCATCATTATGGCAGCCGGCCGGGGAAGCCGGATGCGGGAGCTGACGGAGCATACGCCGAAGCCCATGCTCAGGGTGAACGGTGTCCGCATTATTGATACCATGATCCGCGGTTTACTGGAGAATGGGATCAACGAGATCATCATTATCGTGGGATATCTGAAGGAACGTTTTCAGGAGGTTGCGGATGATTATCCGGAGGTTCGTCTGATCGAGAATCCCTACTATGAAACGTGCAACAATATCTCCTCCATCTATACAGTCCGGGATCTTCTGGAGGAAGCCATGATCCTGGAGGGAGATCAGTATTTCCGGTCCTATGCACCGCTGGCGGCGGAGTTTGAGCATTCCGAGTACAACGGCTTCCGTCAGGACAAGCCCTCCAAGGAGTGGATCGTGGATACCGCTCCGGACGGACGGATTCTTGCCACACATACGGAAGGCGCTGATCACGGATTTGAGATGCAGGGTGTATCCCGCTGGACTCCGGAGGATGCAAGGAAGCTGAAGGCGCTGCTGGAAGAAGAATTCGAGATCCGTCAGAACCGGGGAATCTACTGGGATGAGGTCCCGGTGGTTTACCACAAGGATGAATTCGAACTTTATCTGAGAGAGGTTGAGAGAGGAACCCGTGTGGAGCTGGATACAGTGGAAGAGCTTGCAAAGGTGGATCCCTCATATAAGTCCCATACGAAGGAGGCGGCCAGTTGAATTTACAGGAAATGGATGTTCTGCAGACATTGCTCACCGAGAAGGCTGAAAATCAGCGACAGATCGCGGAACTAAGCAGATACTCGGTCGGCGTTGTGAACCGTTCTCTCAGTGTCCTGAAAAATGAGGGAATGATCGATGATGCGTATCAGCCGACGAAAAAGGCCAGAGATTACGCTGCGGAGAACAAAACAAAACGTGCGATTATCCTGGCAGCCGGCTTCGGCATGCGGATGATCCCCATCGGATCCGAGTGTCCGAAGGGACTTCTCACGGTGTTCGGGGAGGTTCTGATCGAGCGGACCATCCGGCAGCTGCGGGAAGCAGACGTTGAGGAGATCTACGTGGTCGTCGGGTTCATGAAGGAACGCTATGAATACCTGGAAGAGGAATTCGGCGTCAGGCTGATCATCTGCAATGATTTTACAACGAAAAACAATCTGTATTCCGTGGCAGCGGTGAAGGACTATCTGGAGGATGCCTATATCGTCCCCTGCGACGTGTACTGTTATAACAATCCCTTCCATACGTTCGAGTTCTACTCCTGGTATCTCACCAGCCGTGAGGTTTCGGAGGATACGGACCTTCGGGTGACCAGAGGCCGCGAGGTTCTGATGCTGGATGAGGAATCGAAGGGAAATAAATACTTCGGGATTACTTATCTTACAAAGGATGCGGCAAAGAAGGCAAGGAAGCGGCTTGAGGAGCTGACTGCCGGCGGACGGAACTCCAAGATGTTCTGGGAAAGCGCCATCATCACCAACAAGGTGATGGATATCCCTGCCAGAGTCGCAGGTCCGGAGGATGCGGTTGAGATCAATACCTACAGCCAGCTTCGGGAGATCGAGTATTACAATCCGATCCTTCAGAATGAGGTGATCGGCATCATCCGTAAGGTCTTCAATGTATCCTATGAGGAGATCAAGGATATTACGGTCATGAAGAAGGGACTGACTAACCGGTCCTTCCTCTTTACCGTAAAGGGTGAGAAGTACATCATGCGGATCCCCGGTGCGGATACCGACGGATATCTGGACCGGAAGCTGGAGGGCCGTGTCTATGATGCGATCCGCGGCAAGGGCTTCTGTGATGACAATGTCTACTACGATAATGAAAAGGGCTACAAGATTGCTCGGTTTATCGAGAACTCCAGAGTTTGCAATGAGTCGGACCTTGAGGAAGTGGCAGTGTGCATGCAGCTGGCAAGACGCTTCCATGAGATGAAGATCACCGCGGATACGAAGCTGGATCTCTACGGAAACATTCAGTACATGGAGGACCTCTGGGAAGGAGCTCCTTCCGAGTTCAGGGATTACGAAGAAACAAAGAAGCACATCTGGGCCATGAAGGATTTTGTGGATGAAAACTCCACTATCGAGTATCTGGCTCACGGTGATCTGAATCCGGACAATTTCCTCGTCTACTATGAGTACGGCGAGAAGAAGATCCAGCTGATCGACTGGGAGTACACCGGAGTGCAGGATCCGCTGACGGACCTTGCAGCATTTATCGGGTACAGAAAGCACGACCGGGCCTGGGTGGAAAGCGTGATCGACCTCTATTTTTATGACGGTTGCAGTAAGAAGCAACGGTTGCTGGCATATTGCTATATCGCTCTTTGGGGGCTTTATAACAGCAACTGGTGTGAATATAAGCGGACTCTTGGGGTAGAACTCGGAGATTTCGGGATGATAACCTATCAGTACGCAAAGGAATACTACAAAGTATTCGAAGAAGAGTATGAGAAGTACAAAAAGGAGATGTAAGGGAAATGGTTGACAAGCAGGTGCTTGAGAATGAGATTCTCAGCAAGATCGAAGAGATGGAGAAACCGGAGTATGCGTTTCCGGAAAGATTTCCGAAGAAGAGTTTCATCGCCGTTCTGGTCTGTGTCCTTGTAAGCTTGGGCATGCTGGTTATCGGTGCATTTCTGTAAAGGGGAGGAAGAAAATGAGCGCAAAAGCAGAAAATGCAAATATAACGGCCATTGAGGATGAGGCACTGCAGGGCTGTGTCCCTGTCCTCACAAAGGAGAAAACCTACAAGTTCTCTGATGCTTTCTTCTTTCTTGCAAGCTACGGTATCGCAACCTGGAACTATACGCAGGGTGCTTACGTTGCTTCCCTTGTGGGATTCAAGCAGGTTCTGATCACAACGATCTTCGGATCCCTTCTGGTCATGCTGATCTTCCAGCTTCCCACCATTCTTTCTACACGTTACGGAATCGATATCTGGGTATGGCTGAAGGCAGTCCTCGGACATAACGGAGTTAAGGTTGTTACCATCATCGTCGTCCTGGTCAACCTTCCCTGGCACGCGATATGCTGTGAGCTGTTTGCGTCATCCATGGAAAACCTGATGGGACTGGCGGGGATAGAACAGAATTCACATGTGATCCATGTGCTTCTTTCCCTTCTCTGTGTAGCTCTCGGTGTATGGATCGCTTACCGCGGTATCAAATCCATCAGTTTGGTAACCAAGATCCTGACGCCGGTTCTGCTGGCGGTGGGCGTGATCGTTATCATCGTCGGATTCACCTCCGCTCCCATTACGGAGATCGTCAATTACGTCCCGGATGCGGTTAAGAGCGGTGAGGCAGATGCGCATACATGCTATGTGCTGGCTGTAGATGCCATGATGGCATTTACCTTTACCTGGTTTGCAGGTATGGGCGGTATCCCGCGCCTTACCAAGACGGAAAAGAGCGGATACTGGGGAGCTGTTGTGGGACAGGGTCTGGTAGGACCGTTCTTCGTAATCGTCGGTGCCGTCATGGCCATCTCCATGAACTATGTGACCGGTGAAATGGTTACCGATCCTACACTGATGCTTTCCAAGCTGGCATTCCCTGCTATGGGACTTTGCTCGCTGCTGCTGGTAGGCTTTGCAAATGTCGGAACAAATGCTTCCGTGTCCTATGTCTACGCAGTTATGGTCAAGACGTCCTTCCACCGAATCGGTTACCGGACCACGGTCATTATATTAAACCTGTACATCGCGATCCTGTGTATCTGGGGGCAGATCATGGATTATCTGGATGCCCTGCTTACCCTCGGTTCCTGCATGCAGGCTCCTCTGGCTGCGATGTTCGTTACGGACTTCTTCATCATACGAAAGCAGAAGATGTCACTCAGGGCAGGCTTTGAGATCAACGGAAACAAAACTTACAGATACACGCTTGGATTTAATATCGTTGGCTTCATCTGCTTCTTTATCGGTATCGGAATCAATCTTCTGATCTACAATCCCTTCACGGGAGTGGTCAATATTCCGTTCCTGTACAACTTTACGCCGACTATGTGCTCCTTCGTAGGAACCGGAACTCTGTACCTGATACTGAACTCCATTCCTGCAGTCCGGAAGTACACGATGAAGGATCGGGCAGAGATCACGGTATAAGGTTAAACTGTGAAAGACACAGTGAACAATATATAATGGTTACCGGAAAGACTCCCTTTCGGCAGTTGTCGAGAGGGGGTCTTTTTGATACAATGAGTTTGTGTTTCTTTAAGAAAAGAGAGGAAATGCCATGAATTACAGGATACTCGGAAAAACAGGACTTAAGGTCAGTGAGATCGGCTTTGGCGGTGAATGGCTGGAACGCCATCCCTTTGACGAATCCGTGGAACTGATGCGTTACGCGGAGGAGCAGGGGATCAACGTTCTGGACTGCTGGATGCCGCACCCCAAGTCCCGGGATGTGATCGGGACGGCGATCCGGGGGCATAGAGATAAATGGATCATTCAGGGGCATGTGGGTGCCACCTGGCAGAACAACCAGTATGTCCGTACCAGGGACACGGAGCATTGCAGGATCGCATTTGAGGATCTGCTGCAGCGACTCCACACGGATTATATCGACCTTGGTATGATCCATTATGTGGATGCGAAGGACGACTGGGACCGTTGCATGAACAGCGATTATTACGGCTATGTGGAGAAGCTGAAGAAGGAAGGCACCATCCGTCATGTGGGACTCTCGACCCACAATCCCAGGATTGCGAAGGAAGCCATAGAGTCAGGGATCGTATCCATGATCATGTTCTCCATCAATCCGGCTTTCGATATGCGGCCGGCCACGGAGGATATCCATACCATGTATGATAATTTCACGCCCGATATGGCCGGGATCGACGAGGAGCGTGGGGAACTCTACCGGCTCTGTGAGGAGCGTGGCATTGGGATCACCGTAATGAAGGGGTATTTCGGGGGCAGACTCTTTGATGTGAAGACCTCCCCCTTCGGTGTCGCGTTTTCGCCGGTACAGTGTCTGCATTATGCGCTGACCCGGCCGGGAGTTGCAACGGTACTCTGCGGATACGATACGAAGGAGCAGATCGACGCTGCCGTGGCATATGAGACGGCTGCGGAGGAGGAGAAGGACTATGCTTCGATCCTGGCGAAGGCACCCCTCCATGCGTACTCGGGGGCCTGTGTCTATTGCGGACACTGCAAGCCCTGTCCCATGGAGATCGATATCGCCATGGTGAACAAGTTCTATGATCTGGCGGTACAGCAGCCGGAGGTGCCGGAAAGCGTGAAGGCGCATTACGAGGCATTGGAGAAGCATGCGGGAGACTGCATCGGATGTAAGGGATGCGAGACAAGGTGTCCCTTCGGTGTGGGGATCGCGGAACGGATGAAGAAAACGGAAGCCCTGTTCGGCTTATAAAGGAGAGAGGGACAGATGAAGAAAAATGATCTGTTCGAGGTGACAATTGAAGATATGAGCAAGGACGGCGAGGGCATCGGACATGTGGATGGTCTCACCGTTTTTGTGAAGGATACCGCGCCCGGAGACCGGATCCGTGCAAGGCTCGTGAAGGAGAAGAAGAATCTGGCCTATGGACGGCTGGAGGAGGTGCTGGAACCGTCAGCGGACCGTGTGGAACCGGTATGCGGGAAGGCTCGCAGCTGCGGGGGATGTACCATGCAACACATTTCCTATGAGAAGCAGCTGGAGCTGAAGGCATCTCACGTGGAAAACTGCCTGCGAAGGATCGGAGGGGTTGAGAATGCAGGTGACCTGATGGAGCCGATCCTGGGGATGGAATACCCGTATGCCTTTCGGAATAAGATGCAGTTTCCGGTGGGGACGGACCGGGAGGGACAGGTTCAGCTGGGATTCTACGCAGGGAGAACCCATTCCCTGATCCCGCTTACGGATTGTCCGGTGGGACATCCGGTGAACCGGGTGATCCTGCAGGCAGTGAAGGACTATATCCATCTTGCGTCTGTTCCGGTCTATGATGAAGAGACACATTCCGGTCTGATGCGCCATGTGCTGACGCGGGTCGGATTCGGAACCGGACAGGTGATGGTATGCCTTGTTGTGAACGGTGAGAAGCTTCCGAAGGAAGACCTTCTGGTGGAAGGACTGAAGGCGGCAGTGGATGGTTTTTCCGGGGCTGTGGTTGATAGACAACGGAAAGAACCGGAGGAGATCCCGGCAGAAGGGACTGTAAACGGAGAAACGAGGCTGGGTGGAATACAGACCGACCGGCCGCTCCAGCTGACCTCTGTCTGTATCAACATGAATACTGAGAAGACCAATCGGATCCTCGGTTTTTCCAGCCGGGTTCTTTACGGAGCACCGGTGATCGAGGATACCATCGGAGATATCCGGTTCGAGATCGCACCGGAATCCTTCTTCCAGGTGAACCCGGTACAGACGGAGAAGCTGTACGGAAGAGCGTTGGAGTATGCGGGCCTTACCGGAGAAGAAACCGTGTGGGATATGTACTGCGGCATCGGGACCATTTCCCTCTTCCTGGCGAAGAAGGCAAAGAAGGTCTTCGGCGTGGAGATCGTTCCGCAGGCCATCGAGAATGCAAAACGAAATGCAGAGCTGAACGGATTTGAGAATACGGAATTCTTTGTGGGTAAAGCGGAAGAGATCGTTCCGAAGCTTTATGCAGAGGAGCCGGACCGGTATCGGGCGGATGTTGTGGTTGTGGATCCGCCGCGCAAGGGCTGCGACAGGGAGCTTCTTGAAACCCTGATCGCCATGGCTCCGAAGCGGATCGTCTACGTCTCCTGTGATCCGGCCACGCTGGCCCGTGATGTGGCAATCCTCCGGGAGGGAGGCTATCTTCCGCAGCGGGTAACCCCCACGGACATGTTCCCCCAAAGCTCCCACGTGGAGACTGTGTGCCTCTTGAGCAACCGAAAACCTGACTCATATGTGCACCTGAAGAGCTTTTTAATTCGTGAACATTTATTGCTATAAAGAGGCACTTTTGAATGGAGGATTTCGTATGGGAATTATAAGTGGTTTGTTTAAAAGCAGGGATAAGCCCACGGACAGGACTGCAGGAAGCAGCTACAGCTTCTTTCTTGGCGGAACTGCAAGTGGCAAGTATGTGACGGAGCGGTCTGCGATGCAGATGACAGCGGTGTACTGCTGCGTGAGGATCCTGTCAGAGGCGGTGGCGAGCCTGCCATTACAATTTTACAGATATACCGATGATGGCGGTAAGGAGAAAGCGGTGGAACATCCGCTTTATTTTTTGCTCCATGATGAGCCGAATCCGGAGATGACTTC
>JAFRWY010000061.1 GCA_017437905.1 Eubacterium sp. | reverse complement strand
CTCGATATGATACCACTTACTTGATACACCTCTTCATCTTCGAGAGAAATGAAGATCGTACCCTTTTTCAGATGCCGTTCCATCATGAACTTTCCCTGAATCCGTCGTTTCCAACTTCGGATAATCTCCCTGTGGTCATCCGGGAGATCAGAGTTTTCATTCAGATAATCATCTATTATTGTGACATCCGACCACAGCTTGTTCGCGATCTTTTTTACATCTGCCGGATCCAGTTCTTTTGCTGTCGCAATGCTCTTCTGTTTACGGTTAATTCGATACTTCCTGTTTACAAAATCGAGCATCGGCAGCCAAAGTTTATAATACAGTTGTCCATCTTCCCGCGATAACGTCATCGATTATTCCTCCGCTTTCAGAAACGCCATGATCTCATCATAGGTTCTTCTTCTTTTTTCTACGATGATGATACTTAACGTCGTTCTCCTCACACCACGCTTCCGCAAACCTGCAGTATGCGGCAAACCGAAAGTCATAGTATTCCTGCAGAAGACCCAGCCGGTCCGCAGTGTCCTTAAAATACCGGTACGGATGCCGGCCGCGCAGGGCGCTGCAGAGCCGGTCACCCAGGTTTCCTCCTATGGATTCCGCAAAATCATACATCACGTTCTTTTCCCGGAGCTCGTATTTATCCGGAAGCCGGACATAATCGTCCGAAAACGCGATCTCATCATAGAGTTCTTCGTCTTCGTCCTCGCGGTCCGCGTAATCGCTGTCGGCATCCGGCAGAGAAATGATCTCACATGTCTTTTTATTCAGGAACTGTGACCAGCCGTCGAACATGGCTTCAAATTCATCCGCCAGTTCCTCAATACACACGGTCTTCGGTCTCTCTGCGCCGGAGTACTGATAGTACAGTTCCAGATACTCTTCCTCGACGTCCGCAAACGGCCGCACCTCATAGGACAGCTCGACATGGATCTCCGGGAACGCGTCTGTCTGTTCCTCCCCGAGAAGATATTCCAGATCATATGAAAGCATGGCATCGTCGATCTCTTTCACCGTGCGGCTTTCCTTTTCTGTAAGGTCAGAACCGAGAAAAGTCTCATAGATGACAGAAAGGACCCTTGCTTCTATGGTCTGATACACAGCCATTTCCTTTTTGATCGGCCGCGGCACATCCGAGAGATAGCATTCCCCGGCATCATGCAAAAGACAGGCCAGCACGATCCGGTCCGGCAGCTTCCTCTCCGTGGCTTCCTTCGCGCAGGCAATACAGTGCTGCCCGACGGACCAGAAGGTCTTCACGTGACCATTCCCCCGGCAGATCAAAGACAACGCGTGGGCGATATCGTCGATCCGGAAGTCCTCCGGTTTCGGTTCCGATGGGACCATATGGATCCCTGTGTATGTGGTTATATAATCTGCCATAAGAATATGTTTCCCTGTATTAAATAAGCCATCCGAGCTTTTTATTGATCGCTTCCATGGACTCCGGCTTTGCCTTTGTTCCCTCCGCCCAGCGAACGGTGGATTCATATTCCGGATCATCCGGGTTTGAAAGGATCCTCATGTAATCCTCAAATCCCCCCTCGCCACCTACGTCTTCCGGCGGACGTTCTCCCCGCATTTCCAGTAGTCTAAACCTGTCGCTGCCGGTGTCAAACCGTTCTTCGACGGTGATCACATGCTCCCAGTCATCTCCGAAATCATAGGAATACACACAGGAGTCCCTGTTTTCAAATACATCGCGAAGCAAAAGGCTCCGGTCTTTTTGTATTTCCTGTTCTTCAGGATCAAACCAGGCATCGGCTTCCGGGTCTTTGTGATCCAGAATAACCAAGCGGCGCTTCTTGCCGTAATACATTCTGTGCTGACGGGCGGTGACTTCACCGTCATAAAACACAAACATATGCAGGTGATACTCGAGCCAGCCAAAGGACCTTTGGATCGCTTCATGAAGCTGCCAGAACCGGGCCTGGGCAGGCACTTCCAGGACCCTGCAGATATCATAATGATCCAGATCCAGCGTGACTTTCAGCCGATAACTTCGGATAGACCGGACCTTATCCCATGCCGTTTCAGGGAAGCCCATCATACGGCAAAGCTCCTCACACAGTCTCTTCTGAGGAATAAAATACCCTTTTCCTTCCGATACGGGAAATTCGGCCAGTTCGACGGATGCCGTTGTCTGCAGCACCATATCTTCCCGGAAAAACAGAGCGTGCCAGGCGACTTCATCCGCCATCTTATTCATCCGGGCGATCAGACTTTTTGTGCCGGTCGCCGTGATCCGGCAAGGCCCCGCATTTTGGATATAACATTCTGTAATATTATCATGAATGCCAATGGCCTTGAATAGTTCACGGATCCCCTCCGTCAGGAGCTCTCCCGGATTCTTGTATATCGAAGGCTTCGGCCGGTATGCAATGACCGTTAGCCGTGTGCTGTTATTTACAAAGACAAGCACCTTCCGCCGGTCCGCAGTAATGATATTTGCGTGCCAGCAGAAAAAATCGTCTTCTGCAGATATTTTCCCTGCTTTTCTGGCCGCTGCCGGATCGGCTTTCATGCGGTCCAACAGTTTTTTTGTGCATTGTATCTGCATGGACTGTCACTCCATCCTTTCTGCAAATAAAACGTCTTCCGCTCCATCGTATCCGGATCGTTTATTGCTTTTGATCTTCATTCTGTATCCTCATGAGAGCTTTTTCAAATTTCTCCTCGAATGTCCGAATCGCCTGCTGGCTGACCTCGCTTTCCGGGTCCAGCATGTCAAAAGCATGCATATCGGAAGGATACACATCGACTTCCGCTTCAATATTGGCCTCTTTCAGCTTTCGGACATATTCGAGCGTCTCCGCATAGAAAGGTTCTCCATTGCCGACAAATGTATATGCCGGCGGAAGGTCGCTGAAATCCTTCTGATGAATGGGAGAGGCGTAAGGAGAGACCTTCTTTCTCGCATTTCCCCGCAGATAGAACCGCCAGCCGAGATGGTTCCGCTTCGTGTTCCAGACGCGGCCATGATTATCCCGTGATGAATCCGTATCCAGATTGCTGAGCATCGGATAAAGCGGGAACTGATACGCGATCTTTACGGTTCCCCGGTCACGGGCCAGCATGCAAAGCGCGGCTGTAAGCCCGCCGCCGTGGATCCAGAGGAGAGCCGGAGTTTTCATATCCTTATCTGGTCATTTTTACTTCAACGTCTTTTCCGGAAAACGCGATCCCATATCTTACAATGTCGGTTACGCCGCGTTCTTCCAGATCCCTCTGATATTCTTTAACTTCCGTCTGCACCAGTGCTTCTTCTGCCAGATCCGGGAGTTTTTCTTTTTCTGACGCTGAAACAGCTTTGAATTCCATCAGAATTCCCGGAAGCGTTCGATCCTTCGGTTCAAGCTGGAGAACAAATCTCCCTTCTCCGGCTTCCCGGTTGGATCGGATGTAATACTTCGATGACAGACTGGCCACGAGGCCCAGCACCATGCCATGGTAAAAGCCTTCCGCAGCACCGTCGAAAAACGAGATACTGGTGATCATATATTTCCTGAGTGCATCCTTCAGACGCTTTCCGTCACATAAGAATACGGCCTTTTCGATTTCGGAAATAATGTTCCCGGTCTGCTGCGTACGGATCCAGCTGAGGACTTCCGTATTGTAGATCCTCCTTATCTCCGCATTCGGAAGGCGCAATGAAACAAATGTCCCGATCTCGGTCTCTTCCGGTCTGTCGGCAGGCGTAAGATATCCGGCGAGAAGCAGAAAACTGAAGATCGTGTCATTTCCGTCGGTCATACGCGGGTAGACGACCTCCATGTCAAGGGATGCATGGACTTCTTCATCTTGCATAACCCTCGCCAGATCATCTGCGATCTCCGGAGTCAGGCCTGTAAGGATCTCCCGGATGATCTCATTATCACTGGTATTTGCCCAATACGGTTTTGCCTGGCCGCCCGAAGCAAAGTAATTTGTGACGGACCAGGGATTATAGATCTCTGTATTGCCGAAACGATATCCGTCATACCAGAACCGGATCTCATCCATAGCCTCAGGCCGCCGGTAATAAGCCGCCATTTCCCGCACTTCGTCTTCCGTAAAGCCAAAATAACCACTGTACTTATCATCAAGTACGGTATTTACCATCGGATTATTAAGACCGCTGAACAGGTTCTCCTTGGAGACCCGCATGATGCCGGTCAGGACACCAAACGCAAGATCCGTATTGTCCTTCAGGCCGCCGGACAGAAAGTTTCTCATAAAAGAGATGATCTCTTTATAGAATCCCCTGGAGTATCCCTGCTGGATCGGGGTATCGTATTCATCGATCAGGATCACGACTTTTGAATCATGATGAAGAGAGAGCATGTGAGCCAGATTCAACAGAGAACGCTGAAGCTCGACACCGCTTAAATCGCCTCTTTCCATACGGTCTATGTAATTCCTGGCATCCATATCCAGAACGGTGCTCCCCGCGAGCTCCGGATGGCGCTTATACTCAT
>JAFRWY010000060.1 GCA_017437905.1 Eubacterium sp. | reverse complement strand
CGGGCAGAACTTATCCGAACTGATATTGGGATAACCGAAACAGATATTCTTATCCTCAACCCACTTCACTGCCTTCGCGTAGGATGCCGAGGAGGATACATCCGTAAACCGGGATTTACTCGATACTGCCGGACTTCCTGCCGCTTCATACAGCGCCTGCATAGCCTGGGCTCTGGTAACAAACTTCTCCGAACTCTTATGGCCATCCTTCGTATTGAGCACACTGTCCTTTACATCATTCTTACCCTTATAGGTACCGATGATCGTAGTCCCGTCATCAAAGCATACACAGTGTCTCAGCTCATCGAAGGGATCACTGCTTCCGCCATAATCGATGGTCATGGAGTAGACAGCTCCGAGATTCTCGGTTTCATGTACATATTCGCCTTCATTATAAGCCTTGCAAAGACGACTGTTCTGGCTGATATCGATCTTATCGATGCTGCTGAGTCCGAATGCCAGCAGATAATACAGCCTCGGATTCTTGGAAACATCCAGAGACTTCAGGTTCACATCGCACTCCACTGCCAGATACGCCAACTTGGGGTTCCTGGAAAGATTCAGCGATTTCAGTCCGTCATTATATCCGCAGACCAGCTCCACCAGCTCCGGATTATGGGTCACATCGATCTTGGTCAGCGAGGTCCATGCACAGTTGTAGTACTGAAGTCCCGACAGATTGCTGACATCCACATTTCCGAGCTTCGGATTATGCCAGATATCCAGCCGCTTCAGGTTCGGATTGTTGGATACATCGACGGTTTTCAGGTCATTATAGAATGCCGCCAGCTCGCAAAGCAGCGGATTCTTCGAAACGTCCAGCTTGGTCAGTCCGCATTTACTGCAGAAAAGATTCTCCAGCTTGCTGTTCTGCGTAAGATCCAGGGTTTTCAGATCCGGATTGGAATTGCACTCCAGATAAGCCATCTCCGGATTATTCCGGATATTCAGGGATTTCAGCTTACAGTTGAAGCAGTATACCCACTCCAGCTCCGGACAGTCCGAAAAGTCAAGAGATGTGAAGTCATTAAAGGAGCACCAGATTCCCTTAAGTCCCGGATTTCCGGAAAGATCCAGCTCGGAGATATGATTCCCCTTGCACCAGAGTCCCTTCAGATCCGGGAAGTACTCGATCCCCTTCACGGAATAAATGTTCATGTTCTCGCAGTGAACATTCCAGATCAGCATGATCTCATTTGCACTAAGAGACCCGTCCTTGTTCTCGTCAAAGGCCTGTTTTATATAGGCTCTGAAGTTATCATCCGGGAAATGTGCCTTATCGATCCTGATCGGCGGCTCACGGTCAACCCATGCTCCGTCTTTCCCGAAGTAATAGCTCTTTCCCTTGATCGTGATAACGCCGGTCTGCATCTCTCCTGCTGCAGAGAAATAATACCACTTGCCGTCGATCTACTGCCATCCGGTCTGCATATAACCATTCGCGCCGAAATGATACCACTTTCCCCCATACTGCAGCCACTGGTTCTTCGCATACGTTCCGTCGGAATAGCTGTACCACCATCCTTTGGAATCACTCTTCCACGTTCCGCCTGCAGCATCCGCAGTGTCGGGTACGCTTATGGCAATGCCCGAGATCAGGAATGCTGCCACCAGAATCCAGCTTATCAGTTTTTTCTTCATACCTTCCGCCTCTCTTTCCTGTCCTTTACCAGCAATAAACTACTTCCCCTTTTCACGCCCTATTATAGCACCTCATTTCCCCGCTGGATACGGGCAGCATTTCTTAGTTCCTTATCATCCGGGATAATGTCTCCTGATAGGTATCCGCCAGCCGTTTGATCATCTCCCTGCTATAATATCCCGAATGGTAGATCCGGAGGGTATAGCCATCCTTTCCTTCTACGACTTCCATATGTGCTTCCACCACAAGGTCCGTCATTCTCGAAAGGATCTTATTCAGTACCTTCTCACCGACCGGTAAATGATCATAGCCGCCGTCATCTATGATCCAGTCCGGTAAAAACTGGAACTCGATGATCGGTGAGACACCTGATTCCAGTGCCAATGGACCAAATGGATAATGACTGAGTCGTGCATATTTATAATACTGATCAGAAAGACTCTTCAGACAAGTCCTCATATTCCGACGATCCACATGCGCAACCATGGGGACAACATTCATATATAAACCAATGGCGTTATAGCTTAAGGATCTGTCGCGTCCGTTTTCATTAATGCCGAAGAGAACATCATCCTTTCCGGTCAGCCGGGATAAGGTGAGAGCCAGGGCGGAAGTAAATAAAATGTTTTTGTTGGTTCCGAACCTGTCCGTAAAGCTCTTCACCTGCTTCCTGCTTACGGAAAGCTCCCGCATGATAAAGCCCGCCTTTCCCATTTTTTCAGGATTCCGGTAGAAGCCGACTTCCTTCAGATTCCCGAACATGGTCCGTGCATCCTGCATGATTTGCTCATATCCCTCGCTGTTTCGGAGCTGCTGCTGAAAAGCGGCTAATTTTAAGAAGTCCGTATCCATCCGCTTCGGTACTACACCCTTCAGTGCATTCAGAAAATCTCTTCGGAATACGTTCCCGGATATAAGATCAAAGCAGATATGATGGAAGACCGACACCAGATAACGCTTTCCCGGTGTTCTTATGACCACATGCTTTGACAGGCTTTCGAAGATATCAAACTCATCTTCCAGATGCCTGATCATACTCGTCAGGTTGGTCACGCCCTTCCTGACCTCCGGTTTGGAACCCATTACAAGCCAGGGGTTGCCATTCTTTACCTCCACATGCATGGACATCACCGGATGTGCTTTAAATACAATATCCAGTGCCCTACGGATCTGCTTCCTATTATATCTTTTATCGATGGGAATGATCACCGGAACCATATAGGTGTCATTTTTCCCTCGTTTTTCAAAGTCCTTATAGATCGTCATCTGGGAGTTATTCAGCGGGCATCCGCTTTCCAGGGTAAAATGCGCCGTATCCGGGGACAGTTCCTCCACTCCCTCCGCTATGGCCGCCGGCGTTCGAAGACTTAGAATATCCGCTATCTTAATACCATAGTCCCGAAGGCCCGACAGCAGCTTCACTGCCGTGAGGGAATCTCCGCCCAGACTCATGAAGTCATCATATATCCCGATCCGTTCCAGTTCAAATACCCTTTCAAATTCACGAACGATCCGCGCTTCCAGCTCATTTCTCGGCGCAGCATACTCCGCATGCAGCGAATCAAAATCAACCTCCGGAAGTGCTTTTTTATCCACCTTCCCATTGACATTCAGCGGTATACTGTCCATCCGGATCACAAAGGAAGGAATCATATAGTCCGGCACTCGACCGGTGAGATACCCGGAAACCGCCTGCTTCAGAGCCGTCTCATCCTTCTCATCGGATACAATATAGGCAATCAGTTCATTATTCCCGCCATGGCTTTTGGTTTTCACGGTCACGTCGCTTACGCCATCCATCTTACGAAGAACGGCTTCGATCTCGGTAAGCTCCACGCGGTTTCCGCGAACCTTAACCTGGCCGTCCCGTCTTCCCACGATACCGTAGGTTCCGTCCGGCAGGACTCTTGCCACATCCCCGGTATAATACAGTTTCCCGTATTTATCCCCTGTTTCATAAGGGTTGCTGAGGAATGCCTTCGCCGTTTCCTCCGGCCTGTTCAGGTAACCGTCCGCAAGCTGCACACCGGAGAGATAAAGCCCCCCGATGGCACCGATGGGCAGACGCCTCAGCTCACTGTCCAGAACATAGGCCTTTGTGTTATGCACCACCCTTCCCACACTACTGGGATCGATCTTATCCCGCACGTCAATACCGGTCACGTAGCAGCAGGCTTCCGTAGGACCGTACTCATCCACGATCCTGTAAGCTCTCTTCTCCCGGATCCGGCCCAGCTTCTCTCCGATGGGAACCAGAACCTTTAAGGTTGTCTCCTCAACCTGGCTGATAAACAGCTTGGCAATCTGCGTTGTTATCATGGCGTGTGTAATATGATGCGACGAAATATGCTCCGCCAGCGCCTGAATATCCAGCTTTTTACAGTCGGGTATTACATCCAGGCAGGCTCCTGCATAGATCACGGAGAATAAAGCAGACAGTGACATATCAAAGCCGATGGATGAATACAATCCGCACACATCTCCCGGGCAAATCTCTACCTCATTCACGTGATCTTCTATGATATTACAAAGTGCTCTTCTGGTGACCTTTACGCCCTTCGGACGTCCGGTACTTCCGCTGGTATAAATAATACTTGCCAGATGCCCGTAACTTACCGGCAAATGCGATATCGTCCCGATCTCCCCCTTCATAATATCGGAAATATTGAAGAACAGTGTTTCCTCCGGGGCAAGCGCTTCTGCACGCTTTAATGTATCATCTGCGACGATCAGAACGCGGGATTCCGTATCCCGAAGCATGAAGGCGATACGCTCATCCGGTAGCTTATCATCCAGCGGAACATAAGCTGCGCCCGCGGACATGATACCCAGAATACATAACAGATACGCTTCCGAGCGGGGGATGAGAAAACTTACCCTGTCATCTGCCTTTACGCCGAGGCGGATAAGCTCCCGGCGGATCCGATCCGCAATATAGGCCCCCTCCGCAAAGGTGCAGGATGCATCATTACAGACCACCAGTCGGTAGTCCGGGTACTTTTGCAGATTGACATTGAAGGGTTCCAGAATATCTTCGTATGTAAGCTCCTCGTCCGTACGGTTCCAGCCGTCCAGAAGCGCTAGATCCTTCTCCGTCGTGAAGTGGATATCCGTAAGCTGCTCTGCCCGCATCATATCCCGCAGGATCAGTTCATAGGACTCGGCAAAGCGCCGGATAAAGTCTTCCGAATAGCGGGATGAGGATTTGATCCGGAGGATCAGTCCGTCATCCTCATTATCAAATACATAGAAGGAAAGCTCCGAATCCGGATCCTGCGGCAGCGGCTCCGGTTCGATGCTCTGTCCATCCCGGTTCATGGTATCCATATAGAGCGAATGTGCATACTGGAACAACGTCCCTGCGTTCACCTCGTATCTGGAAGCAAGTGTGCGGAACGGAACCAGATCATATTTCATTACGGAATTTGTGAGATCCGATACATAGGAAAGAAAAACATCGACCTTCTGATCCTTACAATCCAAAAGGACCGGCAGAAGCTTTACATACATCCCGATAGAACGGGACAGATCCATATGCCCTCTTCCGTCTTCAACCAGAGTGAAAAGCACCTTCTCCGAGCCGCTGAACCTGGACAGGGTATAGGCAAAGACGCCCATAAAGTACTGGTTGCGCGTCATGGAATGCTTCCGCAGGAAGGAATCCAGCTGCTTCTTATCGATGTCGAAGGTATGGACCCACTCAAAGGCTTCCTTTGCACCATCCACAGACGGGAGCATGGGATAAACCTCATCCCTGTCGGCAAGCATATGAGCATAAAAATCCTCTGCCTCCTCCATACCGGACGAACGGAGGAACTCCTCAAGGGAAGCCTCCTGTAACATCCCCATATCTACGGAGTCTATGGTATTCCCCTGTAAGAGAGTCACTAGACTGTCCAGGAAGACATTCATCGAAACACCGTCAAAGATCAGATGATGGAAATCCACACAAAGAACAGTGGCGTCCTCGTCCCGAAGGATCATGAACCTCGACAGACTTTTGTTTAGTTCAAATGGCCTTACGAAGGATCCGATCTCATCCACGGAGCCTTCCCGGATCTTTAGTTCCGCGTCAAACACCATGGACGGTGACCCTTCCTTATCCTGTACCCGCCCTCGCAGGACCGGGTATGCCGTAAGCAGTTCCTCCAGCGCAGCCCTGATCCTGTCCGGAGAGCAGTTTTCCCTATCACGGAACCGGATGATATAGGGAATATTAAATGCAGTTCCCCTGTCATGAACCTTTTCATCCAGATAGACATTTAACTGAGATTCCGATAACGGACAGGGTCCGTCATAGGAGTATTTCTCCGGATCAGCGAAAGTCGCCTGCTGAGAATCCTTCATGGCACCGGCAATGGCCGCTGGTGTCCGTAGGCGCAGAATATCGCCGACCGTAATGCCGGTGTTCCCCAGAACAGAGACCAGCTTTACTGCCGTGAGAGAATCCCCGCCAAGACGGACGAAATCGTCATGGATCCCGATGCGTTCCAGTTCAAATACCCGTTCAAATTCACGGACAACCCGTTCCTCTAGTTCATTTCGGGGCGCAGCATACTCTGCGTGAAGCATGCCGAAATCAACCTCCGGGAGCGCTTTTCGATCCACCTTACCATTAACATTCAACGGAATGCTGTCAAGGCGGATCACAAAGGAAGGAACCATAAACTCCGGTACCCGACCGTCAAGGTACGAAAGAACCCTGTTAACTGCGGTTTCATTATCCGGATCCTCCGTTACAACATAAACGATCAGTTCATTATTGCCGTCCAGCTTCCGAATCTGTGCAGTCACGTCACTTACGCCGTCGATCCTTCGGATCACGGCTTCGACTTCAGATAATTCCAGCCGGTTTCCACGGATCTTCACCTGGTCGTCCCTTCTTCCGATGAATCCGTAGCTTCCATCAGGCAAAACCCTTACCACATCCCCGGTGGCATAAATGGTTTCGTATTTCGTGCTGTCTTCAAAGGGATTAGGCAAAAATGCACGGGCAGTTTCCTCCGGCCTGTTCAGATAACCATCCGCAAGCTGTGGCCCGGAGAGATACAGCTCTCCCGCAGCCCCCACCGGTACTCTTCTACGCTCTTTGTCCAGCACATATGCTTTCGTATTGCTGATCACAAAACCGATACTTGAAGGATCGATCTTCTCTTTCAGATTGATATCGGTTACATATACACACGCCTCGGTAGGACCATAGGTATCTGTGATCCTGTAATCCCTTATTTCGCTGACCTGTCCCAGCTTCTCTCCGCCACATACCAGATCCCGGAGGGACGTATCAGAAATCTCACGAATGAACAGCCGGGCCATCTGTGCGGGAAGATGTACCTGCGTTACCCCGTGCTCCGCGAAGTGACGGTTCAGTGCCTGAATATCCAGCTTTTTGCAGTCCGGAATGATATCCATACATGCACCGGAAGAAAGCACGGAGAAGAGAACCTCCATGGATACATCAAACCCGATGGAAGCATATAAAGCACAAATATCTCCCGGAAGAAGCGGGGCCGCCTTCCTGTGGGACAAAACAAGGTTCAGCACGGATCCGGCTTTGATCTTCACCCCCTTCGGGATGCCGGTGCTGCCACTGGTGTAGAGTATGGCGGCAATATCGCCCGAAGTAAAGGGAAGCCGGTCCAGAGTTTCGATCTCCTCCTTCATGATCTCCGAGATATTTACAAGGGTGGCTTCCTCTCCTGCCAGCTTTTTTGCGCGCTCCAAAGTGTCATCACTGACGATCAGACAACCCGTCACGGCATCCCGGATCATGAAGGATAAACGTTCGTCCGGCAGATTATCATCCAGCGGAACATACGCCGCGCCCGTGGAAAGAATACCTAAAACAGAGAACATATACAGCTCCGAACGCGGGACCAGAAATCCGACCCGATCCTCAGCCTTCACTCCGAGACCGAGCAGCCTCTGCCGGATCTGATCCGCCAGAAACGCTCCTTCCCCATAGGTATAGGAAACATCATTATACTCAACCAGTCTGTTCTCCGGATACCTTGAAAGGCTGTCATTAAATGCATCCGGAATACTGTCATATTCCACATCTGTTTCCGTCTGATTATATTGATCCAGAAGTGAAATATCCCCGTCGGAGGTGAAACGAATGTCTCTGAGCCGATCCGCAGTCATCATCTCCCGAAGGATCATAATATATGTTTCCGTAAAACGCCGGACGAATTCCTCCGGATAACGGGAAAGCAGCCGGATCGTCAGCTTATTATCCGTACTGTTCAGAATGTTAAATGAGAAATCGGCATCCAGGTCATGCCTGCACTCTTCTATCTCATAATCATCTCCGGCATCCCCGATCACATCACTGAAAATGTTATGCGAATACTGGAACTGAATATTCGCATTCAGATCATATTTCCCCGCCAGCAGGCGGAAGGGATACAGGTCATACTTCATGACGGAATTGATCAGACCCGATGTGTCCTTCAGAAAGGCATCCACGCTCCGGTCACTGCAATCCAGCAGAACCGGCAAAGTCTTTACAAACATTCCGACCGACTGCGACAGATCGATATGACCTCTTCCATCCTCGATCAGGCTGAAAAGAACCTTTTCGGAACCGCTGAATCTCGACAGGGTGTAGGCGAAAACTCCCGCATAGAACTGATTTTCCGTAATGGAATGGTTCCTGAGAAACGCTCCAAGCTTCTCTTTATCCAGATCAAATGTATGGATGTATCCGGACGAAGAACCCGCACCGACAGGCGGTATCAGATCATATGCATCATCTCTATTTGCAAGCATTTCATCAAAGAATACACGCGCAGGCTCCATGTCTCCGGAACGGATGAGTTCTTCGAAGGATACAGCCCTGAGAAGTCCCTTATCAACGAACTCCGTATCCTCGCCGCTTAGCAAAGAGGCAAATCTCCGGAGTATGACGCCAAAAGAAGTCCCGTCAAAGATCAGATGATGAATATCTATGCAAAGGGCGATCGAATCCCTGTCATCCGCGATCAGGAATCTGGACAGCCCTTTCTCCGTATCAAACTGTCTGACAAAGGCAGCGATATCCGCTGTTGAACCCTCCGCAACCTCCGCCTCTGCATCAAAAACCAGAGACGGGACTCCATCTGCATTACGAATCCGTCCCTTCAGAACAGGATAAATCTGATACAATCTGCTGATCGTTCGTCTGATCCTGTCCGCCGGATATGCATTTTTATCTCTGAATCTCAGGATAAAAGGATTATTATATGCCGTGCCCATATCATGAACACGTTCATCAAGATAAATATTCAGCTGGGATTCGGAAAGCGGGCACGGTGTGTCATACGAATACCTGTCTTCATCAAAGGTTTCATGCACATTCAGACGGAACCGGATATAGTTGGCAACATCCTTCGGCGTGGAGAGGCCGATCAGTTCATTTGCGGAAAGGCTGACGTTCAGTCTTTCGTTCAGCTTAAGCTGCAGCTTCATGGCCGACAGCGAATTGCCACCCACAGAAACAAAATCATCATCAACTGATACGTAGTCCAGCTTCAGTATCTCCTTAAATGCTTCAACAACCGTTCGGAGCACCTCATCCGCTATTTCCACATTCTCAGGTTTACTTACCGTCCGGACCTTTGCCCGGTCGATCTTTCCGTTAAGATTTAAAGGTATCTTCTCCAGCTTTATGAAAAGAGAAGGGATCATGTAATACGGCAGTTCATTCTTCAGCGCATCCTTCACCTGATCCAGATCCAGTGCATCCGATGCCGTATAATAAGCGACCAGATTGTCATTATCCACATCCAGATAGATATCCGAAATCTCCGGAAATCCCTTCATGATCCGAAGGATTTCGCCTGATTCCACGCGGAAGGCTCTGACGGACAGCTGCTCGTCTTCACGGCCGATAACCTCCACTTCGCCGTCAAAATTGTAGTATCCGATATCTCCTGTCCGATACATGATCTCACCGGGAGCAAAGGGGTTCTCAACAAAATGTTCTTCCGACTGATCCACGTCGTTATAATATCCCCTGGTACAGTGTCTGCCGGATACACAGATCTCTCCGGGTACACCTACAGGCATCTGATGATTATCCTCATCCAGAATATATACCCATGTATTCGGAGCCGGTTTTCCTACGGGCACACGTCCATCCTTCATGTCCTTCTGATCATAGATCTTGCTGAGACCGAATATGATCTCTGTTGTCCCATACGCATTGATCAGTTTTGTATGTCTTTCGACCCTGGAGAGTTCATTCAGCTTGGCTCCTGCAAGAAGCAGATAGTCGAGGTTCAGATCCTCATTTTCATAGAGCGGGATTCCTACTGCCGGGGGGAGAACCAGACTGTTCATATGTTTTTCCTTCAGCGCCTTTACAAGTAACAGACTGTTCTTTTGCTCCTCATCATTGAACAGTCGAAGTGTACTGCCCATATAGAGCGCTGCACATACGAAGAAGGAGGCTACGGAAGCAAAGCTGAAGAAGGAGCCGATAATATCTCCGTAGCCAAAATGAAATATATCCGTTATGGCGGCGATGGCCCACGGAGTTTCCCGGTTGTAATACATAACTCCCTTCGGGACTCCCGTGGTACCTGACGTAAAGATGATCGCAAACAGTCCGTCTATCCTGCTCTGTATCTCCACATCAACATCCGCGGACTGATCCAGATCCTCCAGGCAGATCACCTTCTCTTTTATATCCAGAGTTTCCGCGATGGATCTTGTTGTGACAAGACAGTCTGCCTGTGCCAGTGCCAGCATATATCCGATACGCATAACAGGAAACCTGGTGTCCAGCGGAATGTATGCCGCGCCGACCTTATGCAGGGCGATCACCATTTCAGCAAAACGATACGTTCTCGGGAGCATCAGGGCAACACGGCTGCCGGGCCCGATACCGTGGTTTCTCTTCAGATCATCCGCAACGGAGTTGCTGCTTTTCTCCAGCTCTCCGTAGCTGATCGTACAGATTCCGTCATCCACGGCAATCGCATCCGGATGAGCAAGCGCCTGCTCCCGGAAGTTTTTCGAAAGCAGTCCGTCCTTTTCGACCTCTATGGTTTTTCCTTTTGTAAACACAGCGAGCATATCCTTCTCCTCTTCGGAAAGGATATCCGCAGAATTAAGCTCCTGAGCCGGAGAGCTAAGGATTGCCTCTGTTAATGCTTCCAGATTCTTCACCATGTGCTCTGCATAAACATCCGGGAAAACATCGGAATGATACATAAGCTTAATTGAATCCTCATAGATATACAGCATCAGGACCAGGCCGTCTTCCGTGCCCTTCCATTCCTTCTTGCCTGTAAGATGGTGGACGGCATAAAATGTCAGTTCCTCATTCAGGTAGTCCCGAACATCCGACTTCGTATGTTCAGCCGCCGCTGTCAGTGCGGAACCGAAGCCCTTCAGGAAATCCGTGAAGCTATCTTTTTTATTTACACTGACCTTTACGATCGTGGTCCGGTCGGCCTGCTTCGGATCGTCTGCCGGGAGATTCGTTTTTAACAGGCAACCGTCCATTCTGTTGATACGGGAGAGATATAAAGCAAATATACTTCCGTAGAATTCAAAAGAGGAACAGCCTTGTTCCTTCAGGAAGCCGGAAACAGACTCTTTATTTGTTTTGATTTCCCGCGATCTGAAATTCGGTTCTTTTATATTATAAAACCTGATATACTTCCCTGAATCCGCCGCAAGCTTTGACCAGTACCTGTAATCCATATCATTTTTATTCATTCCTTCAGTCTCCTTAAAACATAGTATTCAGCAGTGATCTACTCCTTATCCTTCACACTCTCCACAATATCCCACTTCCGGAGGGACTTCATGGATATGATATGCCCGATGATCAGATACCCGAGAACCAGAGCGGCGGTCTGCAGGTAAAGATACGGCTCATTTACAAAGGGATAGCTTCTTCCCTCCGTCTCCATATGATTGATCGCCATTTTTGCCACCAGGGCTCCCGCCGGAATCCCGATCAGACAGGCGAATATATAATAAAGCGCTGTCTGGAAGAACAGGCGGAAGGATAGTTCAGAACACTGGAAGCCCAGGGTTCTGAGGATACAGAGATCCTTCTTCTGCTCAAGAAGATTGGCAAGAAGCGTATTGGTTATAATTACAAATCCGATCATGACCGAGAACAGAATAACGGCGATCACGCAGGCAGTAAAGCCCTGGAAGTTTTTCTTCCAGTAGCTGTAATTCCGGTCGATAAAGGATGCAAGGATATATCCATCAAACTCTGACAGCTTCTGCCCCAGTTTGATCTGCTGATCCGGCTCCACCGAAAGGAGAACCGAGTGAAATAATGGCTCTCCGAGACGCTCTGCCGCTTCCAGTGATATGAACTGAACCCGTCCTTCATACTGCTCGGAAATGGCTGTTACCGGAAAACTCTCTTTGTCGATGGTAACCACATCTCCCACCTTAAGGTTCAGCTTTTCAGCAATATGTCTCTCCAGGATCAGGCCATCCTCCGATAGCCTCAGCTCCTTATCATCGGAATCAAGGATTCTGACCTTATCGGTATCCCTCGGGATAGCCTGGATGAATACTTCCTCTGAAGCATCCCCGAAACGAATCTCCTTCTTAAAATACCTTACGGACGCCGGCGCACCTGCGATCCCAAGCTGCTCCAGTTCCCCGATCCCTTCTGCGGAGGGTTCATAACTGAAAAAAGCTTCACAGTCATAGTTGACCCGGTCTTCGTAATAGCTGACCAGAAGCTTATCCTTGGATGCTCCGAAGGAAAAGGCAGAGAACATCAGCATAGACGAAGCGGCAAGACAGATCACGGTAAAGAAGGACCGCATTTTGTTCCTCAGCAGTGAGAATACACTGTATTTGAAAAACGAGTTGGAATTCCTCATAAAACAGCTTGCATGAAATGCCTCCTTCGGAGCCGGCCTGGTCATGGCCTCTGCAGGCGCAATATGATTCACGTATCCCATGCTGAGCAGGGTGGCGATCTGTCCCACCAGCACCGTGATTCCGGCAGCAAGAAGGATCCGTCCCCAGTAAAACTCATGGTTCATAAAATAGAGATCAAGAAAATCCTGGAAGCTTTTGCCGAGAACTCTTCCCACGATGATCCCCATAATGGCCCCGACCAGAATCGCACCCAGGGAGACGATCAGACTCACCGTACAAAACTGTAAAACGATAGACCCTCTGGAAAAACCAAGAGCCCGCAGGATTCCGATCTCCCTGCGGCACCGCCGTACCAGAAGATTCATGAAAAGGAAGATCACGATCAGTGCCACGCCAAAGAAGACCATGGGAATATACATGGTCATGACCTCCAGAGGGCTCAGATTCTCCCCCTCAAGTTTATCCCGAAGCGCAGATGTCTGATACGTGTAGCTTTCCTTGATCTCAACATCACTTAAGGCTTCCTCTGCCCTGCGCCGCACGTCCTCCGGATCAGCCTCCTCCGAAACGCGGATCAGGAACTGATTGCAGAAGGTTTCATAGCCCTGCCAGTCATCCAGCTGGTTCTTTGCATTCGCAAGCTCCTCCCCGCCCCTCGTCAGCTCCTTCAGGATCTTCGACCACTCGGACCGGACCTCTTCCTTCGCATCCTTCAGCAGCTCCTGCGCATTCTCAAATTCTGTTTTTCCGTCACGGATTCCCTGCTCGATAGCTTCGATTGCCTTCTCGATCTCGATCAGATACTTCTCTATCTCTTTTCTTCCGTCGGCGATCTGCTTTTCGCCGTCCCGGATCTGGCTTCTGTAGGAATCCAGTGTCTTTTCACCGTCCCGGATCTGCTTTTCACCATCCAGGAGCTTCGTCTCGTACTTCTCCAGTTCTCCGTATCCGGCATCGACGGTCCGAAGCCCTTTCTCGATCTGATCCAGATAACCGGAATACTCCTCCAGCTGTTTATGGCCTTCTTCCAGCCGAGCCTCCATATCCTTCACGTAGAGAACCGCGGAATCAACAACCTCCTTCACCGTTTTACTGTCTTTTACAAAGGTATCCAGAAATAATCGGCTCTTTGAAATGATCTCCTCCCGGAGTTTTTCCACAACCGCCGGATCCTCCGCCTGCTTCACTGCGTTGCTCAGCTGATCCCGGAGCTTCCTTAGATCGGTGGCATACTTCCCCATATGCTCCAGCAGGGAGTCCACCTTAACATCATGGATTTCCTGATCAAAGGACTTCAGCATTCGGATCACATAATCCGTATCCGAAAGAATCCGGTCCACCTCCGAAACAAGGACAGATGCACGTTCATAGGTATCCTTCGGGAGATTGATATCTCCTGTGATCTGTTCGATCTGATCCTTATTCTCTTCAAGAATTCGGATCAGCTCCTTCCACTCGCCGATCTTTTTCTGATTCTCATCCAGACTACGCTTTCCCTCATCCAGCTTTGTCTTCAGTTCCTTATACTGTCCCTCCAGTTCCTTTTTGGTCCAGTCCAGCTCCTCACGCTTTCCGGCCAGCTCCTTCTTCGAATCCTCCAGCTTTTGCTTTTCCTGTAAAAGCTTCTTTTCGCCATCCGCGAGTTCATCCTTCTTCGTCTGAAGCTGCTTTTCCAGTTCAGCCAGTTCCTGCTGTTTCTTCTTAAGCTCCTCCCGGTTCCGGAGCAGTAACTCCTTTTCAGCATCCGTTTCCGAAAGCTTTTCCGTCATTTCCTTTTCTTTTTCCGTCAGCTGCTTCTCGGAATCCGTGATCTGATCCAGGGCCTTTTCATGCTCCGAATCCGCTTTTTTCTTTGCCTCTTCATATTCCCGATTCTTCTTCTCCCACTCGGCAAAGGCCTTCACATATTCCGGATTCTCCTCATCCTCCAGAATCGACGCCGGGACATACATATAGCAGACATCCATGGGGGATGCCTTCATACGGCCGATGCTTGGTGTCGACAGGGTTTCCGGTCTGGAGATCACACCGTATACCGTACAGATCCTTTCATCCTCTCCCAGCTGAGCCGTCAGTTCATCCCCTGCATGAATCCCATTGCTTTCACAGTAGGCATGCTCCAGAAGGATCGGGTATTCTCCCTTTTTATCCACCTTTTCCCAATAATAGAACGTTGAAAAATCCTGTTCGTCGTAGGTCATGGCCTCTGCTGAGATGTACCGCCCTTCCCTGTCGATCAGAACAAGATTCCCCTTCAGTCTCGGATTCACCTCCTCCACGCCATCCAGGGCACGAAGCAGATCCGCCTTGTCTTTGGTTGTTGTTGTCGTCGAGATCACCACATCCGGATATCCCATATCCGAGATATACTCATCCAGTGTCTGTTTCAACGACAAAAAGCCATTGGACATACCGGACATGATTCCACATCCCAGCGATGCTACCAACAGCATGGATACCAGCAGTCTGGCGTATTTTTTTCTTATCACGCGAAACAGACTGTTCTTCATTCTTATCTACCACTCGATCATATCCGCCGAAGCAGGCGAGTCATTTACCTCCGTTCGGATTACCCGTCCGTCCTTCATGACGATCACACGGTCTGCCATTGTGGAGATCTCCTTCGTATGTGTGACGATGATCACGGTTTTTCCATGAACTCTCACCAGATCCTGCAGCTGTACCAGGATCTGCTTTCCGGTTTCATAATCCAGCGCACCGGTAGGCTCATCGCAAAGCAGGATATCCGCATTCCCTGCGAGGGCTCTGGCGATTGCCACTCTCTGCTGCTGTCCTCCGGACAACTGGGAAGGATACTTATCCTTCTTATCGGAAAGCCCCAGGATATCCAGCATCTCCTCCACGATATTCGGATTGCTCTTTAGATCCGCGGTCAGCCTGACATTCTCCCGGACCGTAAGTTCTCCGATCAGATTGAAGGACTGAAACACAAACCCTACATGGTGTCTTCGATAGGCGGTAAGCTTCTTGTCGCTGAACTTCCCGATATCCGTCCCCTGAAACAGAACCTCTCCTCCGGTGGGCACATCCATCCCGCCAAGCATGTTCAGGATCGTGGATTTTCCGCTGCCGCTGCTTCCGAGGATCACCAGAAGCTCCCCTGCATATACTGAAATATCCACGCCGTCCAGGGCTTTCACGGCATTTTCGCCGCTGCCGTATACCTTGTACAGACCATTTGTCTGCAATATGATTTCATTTGCCGTTTTTCTTTCCATACATCCTGTCCCCGAAAGAATATGCTTCCACCGATTCCAACGGTTCCCGCAGCATCCCGATTCCAACGGACCTATTATAGCATTTTATGCCTGCATACTCAATCAGTGTTCCGCTGCCCCGCAGGTAAGGACGTAATCCTCTGCCCCGACATTTAACTCTTCCATAGCACCCATGAGAAGAGGATAGATCAACGCAATCTTCTTTCTCATATCGACACCAGCCTTTCTATCTGATTTTTTTTAATGATCTTAATTCCCGGTCAGTATGATAATGATCCCGATCAGATACATATGTACCGCATAGAAATACTTAAACATCGTTGAAAACCACTTCTTATGATAGCCCTGTTTTCCGTTATAGAAACTGAGGAGCAGCGCTGCTATCGCATGACCTCCGACCCAGGGCCGGTTCCGCAAGGAAAGCCAGGATCAAAACAAACGACAGGTGTTTTACCAGTCTGTTTCTGTCATTCCGAACGAACAGGAAGCCCTCGGCCAGCATAAATGCATACACCGGAAAGGCAATCCTTAATTGATAATGAAGTGAATGATCAGGGATAAAACGCCTATGCTTGCATAATACATGAAACTTTCTCCCTTTATCTGATGTTGACAGTACGATTATACCAGCCAAAGTATCACAGTAGTATCACAGTCCATATAATTTCTACTTTTTCACGAAATATTAGGAAAATACGAAAGAAAACAGTAGCAAATTGTCTGTGGAACATGGTATTATTAGGGTGAGATTTTGGGCAGTAACCATCCCATAATGACGAAGAAAAACCTATGTTGATCAATGGTTGAAATGAAGTAGGAGGTAATATAAGGATGAAGCAAAAGATCACGTGGAAGAAGAAAGCCGACAGATTCCTAACACTGGTACTTGCTGCTGCCATGTCATTATCCTTAAGCGGAACACCTGTTTTTGCCGCACCTGCAGATGATGATATCGTAGTCCACGATGAGGAGGGCGAAGGCGATCCGGCCGAAATCGATGACGTCTTCAGTGAGAGCCTTCAGCAGATCAAGGAAGACCTGAAGGTGCTGGTTGCTGATGTCGAGGATTATATTAATACCCTGGTCCCGGAGCTTACCGAACGCGTCAGTGAAAAGATTGCCGAAGCAAAGGAAGCCGCAAAAGAGCTCGTTGTCGACGCGAAAGAGAAGGGCGAGCAGCTTCTGGCCGACGCACAGGAAAAGGCTGAAAAGCTGATTGCCGATGCGAAGGAAAAAGGCGAACAGTTCATAGCCGATGCCAAGGAGAAGGGTGAACAGCTCATTGCCGATGCCAGGGAGAAGGGTGAACAGCTCGTTGCCGATGCAAAGGAAAAGGGCGAACAGCTCGTTGCGACAGTTAAGGAGAAGGGCGAAGCGCTTCTGGAGAAAGCGAAGGAGACTACGGAACAGCTGAAGCAGTCCCTGACCGAAGCGAAGGCAAAGGCTGAAGAGTTCCTTACCAAAGCTAAGGAAGCCGCTGCTGAAAACTATGCCAAGGCGAAGGAAACTGCCGAAAAGATCATAGCCGACGCAAAAGATAAGGCACCTGAAGTGATCGAACAGGCAAAGGAAGCTTCATCCAAGGTTCTTGCAGAGGCAAAGGAAGCAGGCGAAAAGCTTCTCACCGCTGCAAAGGAAAAGGCAGACGAGCTTGTTGCAACCGTAAAGGAAAAGGCTCCCGAGAAGATAGAACAGGTTAAAGAACTGATCGGAAAGCTTATTGAAGAAGCCAAGAAGCTGATCGTCCTGAAGGATCCGGTTGCGGAAACCGAACCCGCCGGGAAAAATCTTACTTACAACAAAAAGGCTCAGGCACTTGTATCCGAAGGCGAATGCACGGGTGGTACCTACTACTACGCTCTCGGTGAGGATGATATAATCGCTCCGGAATATGACGGAGATGAGGATATCACGGACGCAAAGTGGAGCCCCGAAGTTCCTACCGCCAAGAAAAAGGGTACCTACTACGTATGGTACATGATCGTAGGCGATCTGCTCTACAATGATACCGAGCCGGTGTGCGTCGTATCAACGATCTCCCAGTGGAAGAAGTATTCCAGTGGCTGGAGATACGAGATGCCCGATGACTCCTGTCCGCAGAACGAGTGGATGAAGATCGACGGCAAGTGGTACTTCTTTGACAAAGACGGCTACATGGAAGAAAATGCATACCGTGAAGGCTACTATCTTAAGAAGAACGGTGCATGGGACGGAGTAAACAAGAAAGCAGGCTGGAGAAAGACCTCCACCGGCTGGTGGTACAGCCTTCCGGATGGTTCCTGGCTGGCAAAGACCTGGAAGAAGATTGACGGAAAGTGGTATTACTTCCATGCTGACGGATATATCGCCGAGTGTGAGTACGTAGACGGATACTATATCGGAAAAGACGGTGCTTGGGACGGCAGCAGGAAGGCTTCCTGGAAGCAGGATTCCAACGGCTGGTACTACGGTGACGCATCCGGATGGTATGCAAAGAACCGGACCCTTGTGATCGACGGAAAGAGCTACTCCTTCGATGCAAAGGGATACTGTGTGAATCCGTAAAAACCAAAGCAATGCTTCAAGGATAATGTATCAACAAAAAAACGTAGAAGGGTGCGATTCCCTTCTACGTTTTTTTGTATCTACACCTTCTTTTCCGGAGTATCTCCCTTCATCCGAATAAAAACGGACGCCAGGATCGCTCCGGATATATTATGCCATACTGAGAAGATCGCTCCGGGCACCGTAGCCATGGCAAGCCCCGGGAACGCCGTTCCAGCGAGGGATGAGGCGAGCCCCGAATTCTGCATCCCTACCTCTATGGCGAGGGTTTTCTTTTTGGAAAGGGGAAGCTTTAAAAGATGCCCCAAAAGGAAGCCGGCGGCAAACCCCAGCAGATTATGGAGAATAACAACGATAAATACAATCGCTCCCGTATCCATGATCCGTTCGGAATTATGAGATACTATGGATGCTATGATCAGGGCAATCGAAATCACTGAAATGAGCGGAAGAACATCCTTCACCTTTGAAGTGTATTTCCCGAAGAAATGAGTGATCAGGAATCCGAGGGCGATGGGAATGATCACCACATTGATGATCGACCAGAACATTCCGAGAACATCCACCTTGATGGATGTCTGTAAAAGAAGCCATGTGATCGCCGGGGTAAGAACCGGTGCAAGCAGGGTGTTCACACTGGTCATCCCCACCGAGAGTGCAACATCTCCCTTACTAAGCAGTGTGATCACATTGCTGGCCGTTCCTCCGGGACAGGTTCCGACCAGGATCACTCCGGCGAGAAGACCTGTCTCCAGACCAAAGGCCTTCCCCAGCCCGAAAGCCAGAAGCGGCATGATCGTAAACTGAGCCACACATCCGAGAAGCATATCCTTCGGATGCCGGAAGACCATCGCAAAGTCCTCGATCCGTATGGTGAGTCCCATGCCGAACATCACAACCATCAGAAGGAAATTAATCCACTCCGTCTTTACCCAGAGTCCTGACGGCGGCACAAACAGCGCCAGTGCGGCCACACCAACCACGATAATGGCGATATATTTTACGAATAAAACTCCGATCTTACTTAATACTCTCATACTGTCAGACAACTCCTCGTCCGTCTCTTTGTTGCGGACGCCATATCAAAAACCCTATTATCAGCCATCAATTATGTTTACTTTGCCCCGCAGGTAAGCACATAATTCTCAGCACCGACATTTAACTCCGCCGTAGCTCCCATAAGGAGCGGGTAATTGTATTCACCGTGACCTGCTGGGAAACCAAATGCCACGGGAATATCCAGATCAGCAAGAAACTGTCTGGAGATCATATCCGCCACAGATGTATACTTTCCTCCGCGGGTTGAACCTGTGTAATCGCCCATATCCTTCGGAAGCTCCGGATCAAAGGCTCCGCTCATGCAGGCCTGTATGGAAATAAGACCGTTCTTTGTCCAGGCGGAATGATAGACAGTGATATCACTATATCCGATGATCAGCTTCCCTGCGGACCTGATTCGTTCTTCCGACAGAATGTCTGCGATCTCAGAAGCCCCATATCCGCCGCGCACGCAGAAAATGGCCTTGATCTCCGGATCTTCCAGCGCCCATGTAAGGTCTTCCACGAGTTCCTCCGTTTACGGGTTTCCGGACATACATGCTTTCCTTCCACAGGCTCATAGCCCCAATCCTTCAGACCTTTGTTCCTCCGTCGAGGCTTCTTCCGTTGCCAGGGACGTATCCGATGCTTCCTGTTCCCCTGCATCCTTCCCGCAGCCGGGAAGCGCCGCCAAAATGAAGGAGAAAACAACAATCAACGCGATCCTCTTTCTTATCCTGTTTGCTTTTCGCATATTAACACCAGCCTTTCTACTAAATGCATCTCTCCTATTCCACGCTTTCACAGGTTAGAAGAATGAGAGCGCCACAGCGCTCTCATCCGGTATTTCTTTATACTTGGGCTTTAACTGTGTCTAGTATCACACACCAATGAAATCAATGAAAATCGGTTATTTCGTGCCGATTACCAGATCCTTCTGCCCCAGAACCGGTGCAGTGATGCTGAGTCCGTTCACCAGCATAAGCATCTCTGCCCCTTCCCGTTCGTAGGCCATATACCGATACGTGCTCTTCGGTATGATCACACGTCCTCCCGGGCGAACCTTATCCATAGTATCAAAGATCAGCTTAAGACATGCCGGATCGCCGATGGAAAGAAGCGACTTCTGGTACGCTATGATCACATGATCAAATCCCATGTGGGCATCCTCCAGCGTTTCATGCGTTACCACCTGTGCTCCCGGGATCTCCGCCGGCTCATCCACCGCCAGCAGCACTGCGCCGGAACAACCGCAGGTCTTCATGAGTTCCTCCGGCTCTTCCGTCGGAACACCCGCATCCATAAACCATCTTCGGGCCGTTCCCTCACTGAGAAGGAACTGGAAGAAATCTCTCTCCAGACGCTGCAGGAGATGCAGATCTTTCATCACTTCATTCTCATCTTCATGCAGCATGTAAATGATCCCGCCGGCAGATTCCAGATCCCTGGTTTTCACATATTCCGCCACACTGTTCTCATCTCCGACTGCGATCCGGTACGTGCTTTTCAGACGCCTTGCGATTGTCCAGATCGGATGGCTCTCCGCCTCCATATCCTTCGGAACCATAATAAGCTTCAGCATGCCCTTCGCCTTCGGCGCGTAAGGGGCGTTCCGTTCCCGCATGAACTTCTCCCTGTCCAGAAAGCAGTCCAGCAGAATATCGGTTTCATGATGCCCGAAAATGGGGTTCAGATACTCTGCATGCATGGTGCATCCCATAGGACGGCAATTCACCTCGATCAGAACCGGTCCCTTCTCGTCGATCATATATTCACCGTGAATGATCCCGTACCGGAATCCTATGGCATCCGCCACCTGAAATGCATACTCGATCAGCTCGCTATGGCCGGGCTCCAGATGATTTATGGTCTCTGCATAATCATAGATGTATCTGCCCTCTGCGGTCTTTTCCTTCTTATACCGAAGAATGGAGTTGAGGCGGTGCACCCCGTCGCAGGACGCCGTGTTGACGATATACTCCGTCCCTACGATCCGTTCCTGGACAACCACCTCACGGACCGTAGAGCCATAGAAGCCCTCTGCCCCGAGGATTTCCCGGACGGCATGCTCCACTTCCTCCAGATTGTCACAAAGGTAGACTCCCACGCTCCCCGCACTACGGACGGGTTTCACCACAGCCGTGGTAAGCCCGTTCTCACGGCAGAAGGAAACTGCCTCCTCCGGAGACGATACATTTTTCCCGTTAATGTAACGGATCCCACCCTGTTTCAATGCCTCCTGCATGGCATCCTTCTCTGTCATGGCCGGAAGTTTGCTGATCGGATTTCCCGGAAGCCCCAGATCCGCTGCCAGACGGTTCGCGAGCACAACGCCCGACTCCGATCCGGGCATCACCGCAACCGGCGCGTAGGACTTTACCAGCGCCAGTGTATCTTCATAGTTTTCCTGCTCCCGGAGGATTACCGGCTTTCGGTAAAACAGCTTGTAGCATTCCTCTCGGAAGAGAGCCGGGAATCCTCCCCCCAGCGGTTCCATCACCACCGGCGCGTATCCCCTTCGTGCCGCATCCTCCACCAGATTGAACCCCGTCGAAACCGCATCTACAATCAATACATGCTCCATAGTGAACACCTCCAAAATCTAAACTTTGTAAACTCTATCGATTCAAAATCTTTGCCTCCCGGCAGATCGTGATCCTCGTCTGGTTCATTCCCATAACATAATTATAATCCACGGTTGTAACCATTTTCTTAAGCATCGCCAGATTGGAGTACTCCTCAGGATCTGCAGATGTCAGGTCAAACGGATCTCCGATACTCCTGAAATCCATCAGGATATGGTCAGGATAGATCTTAAGAAGTATATCGATATAATCGATCCTGCTGCTGTGGCAGATGGAGTAAAGACTCATTTCCTCTGTGGATATGGCCGTAAGCACGGCGATCCTGTTGTCCACCTGCTCCTTCTTACAGAACTCTTGAATGGAAGGCGTGAGTCTTGATATATCTGCATCCTTCATCTCCACGGTGGTGGCAAATGTAGGGATCTCTCGGCTTTCATTCTCCAGCAGAAGGAAACTGCTGTATGCTCCTTCAGACCTTCTGGAAATGATGTAATTCGTGATCACCACGCCGATCAGCAGAAGCACCGATGTCACCGTAAAGCCGGCCCAGATGCCGTTAATCCCGTAGAATCGTGACAGAACATATTCGATCGGGATCACACCGGCAAATCCGTCTATGATACTGATGACCATGGCGTAACCGCTACGCTTGATGATAGGCAGATAGTAGATAAAGAGAATTGTAAAGCCGCGGAACACAAACATGATCGAGAAGATCCGGACTGCAGAGATTGCCGCCTGCGCATCCTCTCCTCCCACGCCGTAGATCCAGAGTATAACCTCCGGCCAGAGCTCAAGTATCAGAAGAAGTACCATATTGATGATGAACTGAAGCTTAAGGCCGGTTTTCATCAGGATCCTCATCCCATGAAAATCCCGTTGCCCGTACAGCGCTGCAACCAGAGGAATTACCGCTCCGAGGATGCCCCCGATAAAGATGGACAGAATGGACACAACCTGAATACAAAGCGCAAATGTGGTAACGCCCGTCATTTGCGCAACCTCGAACGCAAGCCAGTTGGAAAAGGCGATCTTGATGCAAAATCCCAACTGGTTGATAGATGGCGAAATCCCGTGTTTGACAACACCCTTTAATTCCTCACCAACCTTAAAGGTTATACGTGCGAAGGGCAGGGATACCTTTTTCAATTGCCACAAAACCAGGACAACGATTGCACCTGCGATATACCCTGAAAGGGTTCCCAGACCTGCGCCTCTCACATCCCCGAGGATACGGATAAATACGTAATCAAAAATAAGATTCACCACATTTGCGATGATATTCAATGCGGTACCTATAGCCGGATGCCCGAAGGCCGGCATAAAGCTTATGATCACCTGCAGCGGCAGGATCAGGATACCGGAGAAGGTGACGATACGAAGATACGAAACAAACTGCGGTAACATATCCTCGGATTTACACATCATCCCGGCGAGAGGTTCGGTAAAGAATAAACCGAACAGGATTATGATCGCTATGAGTACGGCTGACACGATCATGGTAAGCGTAAAGATACCGTCAGCTTTTTTCTTCTCCATCCGCCCCGCGTATACCGCATATACAGCCGAACCTCCCACTCCGAGAAGCACATAAAGCATTGCAAAAGCAAGCATGACCGGTGCACCCAGATTGACCAGACTCATAGCCTCTGCACCCAACATCCGCGACACGATGATACTGTCGACAAACTCGTTCAGGGACGTGGCCATCACACAAAGCACCGTTGGAAACAGGTACTGATAAAATTTTCTGTTAAGTATTTTTCCCTGATACATGCAAAATCACTCCATGTAGCCATTCCTGTCAAAAGCGCAGCTTTTCCCGTCGATGATATAGGTTTTGCCCTTTGTATACCAGCCACCCTTCGCACCGTACCACCACCCGGTGTCGGTTTTATGCCAGCCGTAGTGTACGCCTGTCTCTTCCGTTATGATGCCTTCGACACCGCTTACATCCTATACCATAAGCAATACCTCCGCATCATCCACACATCGTTCCTTCTCCGGGGTCTTCTCCGCCTCCTGCTTTACCTGATCCTTCGGCTTTGAGACTGAGATATCCTTCGTCTCAGTTCGAATTCAACACTTCGCGATGCCGCGCTTCGTGAAGTAATTCCATACTTTGCACTAAAGCGCTTCGTGAGTTTATTTCTTCCGGTTAGAAGAATGAGAGCGTCGAAGCGCTCTCATCCGGTTTCCCGTACTTAGTTCATTTCCTTCAATGCCTCTTTACGAACATACATTTTCTTATCTGCGCGGCGGAACACGTCATTATAGCTGGTATCGATCTTCGGATCATAGGTTTCTATCCCGCATGCGACAACAACATCCCCGCTCTTCCGGTTTTCCTCCGCCTCCGCATCAAACTCCTCCAGCAGTGCTTCCCGGTTCTCATAATCATCACGCTCCAGAATGGCCGCGAACTCATCTCCGCCGATCCGGAAGACCGGACTATGCTCAAATATACGGCAGATCAGGGTGCACGCACTTTTGATATACTCATCACCCTCGTCATGGCCGCGGGTATCATTGACCTCCTTCAATCCGTTCAGATCGAATACGGCGACGCCATACTCCGTAAGCTCCTTCCTCTCTATCCGAAGCTCGATCTCCTTCAGGAACTCCAGATAAGCCATCTTGTTTCGAACCCCGGTAAGTGGATCACGAAAAGCCATACTTCTTGCGGTCTCCATTTCCTTGAAATGCTCCAGCATCTCATCCTTGTAAACAAAGGAGTGAATGATGCAGGTGGCTAGAAGACAGCCGACGGAATAAAACGGCATCAACGGATACTGACTCTGAAGCAGGATAAAGAGGGACATCACGATCCCGGAAAAACCTATGGTCCGGTGATGCGCCCGCGCTTCTCCCTTCAATCTGGCAGTAACACTCAGCGTATAGATCGAAGTGATGATGAACAGGAGCATCTGAAGGACCAGATATACATTTCTCACCGCACGGGTCCTATACTCATCATTTTCCAGGAATTCGAAAACGATGGGTGTAAAGAAGTTGATGATCAGTGTAACCAGCTGGAACGTAAAGATCATCCATCCACCCGCCATCAGCAGGGTCCCGAAGCGCCCCTTGTTGTCGATAAATGCCACGACAAATCTGGTCCACAGCAGCACGGATGCACCCATGGATATAAAGAATATCATGGTATCAATATACGTCGGAGCGGTCCATCGCTGCTCGTACAGCCATCCCCATAGAATATCTGAAATATAAAACAGCATGACAGCATAGAGAAAATGCCGGTATCTTACCTGAGACTGTCTGACCCTGTGGCTGTTCCTCTTCTTTAATGCCTCGAAATTGATAATGAAATGAATGATCAGGGATAATACCCCTATGCTTGCATAATACATGTAATCCTCTGCCTTTGTTCTGATGTTAACGACAGAATTATAACAGTCCCTATATCACAGCAGTATCACATTCCATATAATTTTCCACATTTTGCACGAAAAACATCACTCATCCTGCCAAAAACCCGGTTTTCTGGCCAAACGCCTTTTTCGCATGCGATTCATGTATCACACTTCAATGAAATGAAGCTCCTTATTCAGGATGCCCAGACGATTCACTGCCCACTCATACTGACTCATATACTCCCCTTCGTACCGGGCTATGGCATCCGGATCCCGGCCCAGCGCCATATAGTAGTCACAGGGGATTTTTTCCGGGATCAGTGCATAGGAATCCCGGCTCTTGGTAAAGATATCTCCGTAGCCCAATTCCTCCAGCTTCTGCCTTAGCTCATATACGATCTGGGCGAAATACTTCCGCTGCTTCTGATCATCCGATACATCATCCTTCCACAGAATGGCGCGGAGCTCGGCGTTGGTCGAGGTGGACCCCTTCCGGTCGACCAGATAGGCAAAGAGCTCCTTTACCTTCGCACGGCTGAACCGGACAACCTCTCCGTCCAGGAAGACCTCGAAATTCCCGAAGCACCGGACATAGAGCCCCTTCTGCCTCGTCTGCACCGGGTTCCGGAGGTGCGTAAGCGCATTCTTCAGATCCTCCGCCATGGCAGGCTTCAGGATATAATCACTGACATAAAGCTTCATGGCATCCAGTGCATAGTTCGGATACGCCGTCACCATAACGATATTCAGCATGGGACGGATCTGCTTCATCTCCTTTGCCAGACTGAGACCGTCCCGTTCCGGCATATGAATATCCAGGAATACCACATCATACTCCCGCTCCCTGCAAAGAGCGAGTGCCATGTCCACCTCATCCGCACTGTCAATCCCTGCTTCCGGAACCACCTTGCCGAGAGCCCTCTCCAGGTCTCGCAGTGCCGTCCGTTCATCATCCACGATCAGAATCTTCACTTACTGTACCTCTTTATTCATCGATTCCACTTACGCCACGGGAATCAGGATCCGGGCCAGGGGTCCCTTCCCGGCTTCACTTTCAATCTCCAGCACCCCGTCACACATCATCCGAAGGCGTTCTCTCAGGTTGTTGATGCCTATATGGGAACGGTCATCCCCGGAAGCGGTTGCCTCTTCCCGAAAGCCGGTACCGTCATCCTCCACCTCGATCACATGTGTCCTGTCCTTCCGGAAGCACCGGATCTGCAGGGTTCCCCTTCCCCCCCTGTCCGTTTGACCCGGTTCTTTAATTCACGAGTTTATTTTATCACATCTACCCACATTTGTAAAAAACTATGCGCCAAATACATACACTTTGGAAAATGGCTCAAAAAACAGGGCCGGGCGTTACGCCCGGCCGTTTTTACATATTCCTGCGACGTCAGCCACTTCCATAGTCTCCTCATCCTTTTCCTCCTTATTCATCCTGGAGAGGTTTTGGACTTCCGGGCAAAGTGGAAACAGGAAGGCGTATCGATCTACGCAGACTTTGAGTATGCAGTCGGAAAACAGGAGGAACGCCCCGGGCTATATCGTATGGGGGATCCGACGGATGAACACCTGGGAACTCCCTTCTATAACTGGGGAAAGTTCTATGCAACCATCGTTCATTCCGTTCTTGTAGGCTCCTGGAATCTTCAGGAAACGACAAATAAAAGAAGAGCCATGAACTACTGGTTCGGATTATCCACCGGAGTTGTAGATATCTGTCTGAAAGATATACCGTATCATACGAAGAAACTCCTGGATTTCATGAGAAAAGGAATCATCAGCGGAGAATTCTCTCCATTCTCCGGAGAGATACGCGCAAGAGACGGGTGGCTGATCCAGGGAGAGAGCCTGCCGGGAGTCGACCCGAATGATTCACTGGAGAAAATGACGCCGGTCAAGATCATTACCATGGATTGGCTCTATGAGAATATCGAGGGCGAACTGAAATAGCCCGTAAGCTTTCAAAAAAGGCCCCGAAGAATCGGGGTCTTTTTTTCGTCTTGACAGATTTTGGGATTCTGACTATAATTTTCTATGTTGTTAAATTCTATAAAAAAGTAAAGGAGAGTAAGTTGTAAAATGAAGAACGCAAAGAAGCTTGTACTTGTGGCTCTCATGGCAGCTGTAATGGCATTTGCACTCTGCGCCTGTGGTGCAAATGTTGACGGAACCTATGTTGTGTCCGAATACAACGGACAGAATGTTGATGAAGCTCTTGCCCAGCTGAAGGAACAGGGTGTGGAGATGAAAGTTGAAGATCTCGGCACAATGACTCTTTCCGACGGGAAGAACGTTACCGTTTCTATGATGGGCGAAACCAAAAAAGGTACCTATGAGCTAAAGGGTGACACTCTTACGATCACTTCCGAAGATGGGCAGACCGGTTCAGCTACCATCAAGGATGGCGTGATCACCTATTCCGGTGATGGCGCTACCATGAAATTGAAGAAGAAATAGGATGCCGCTGAAGGTGCCGGCTATACCTTCGGCGATATGAGAAAAAGGGGACGGTTCCTGTCTTACATGATGTCAGACAGGAACTTATTTTTTCTTATATCCATATCTCATAGTCATAATAAAACAAAACACCGTTGCCCATGCAAAAAATCTATGACACTTCATTTTCAAATACACCTCCTACAATAATCTGGTTGTTGATTTAAGACCTAATACTACGGTAGATGTGTTATGCAGCAGCGCTGAAGTGGCCGGCGGAAGTATTCCGAGTACGCCAAGAGCGATCAGCCCGGTATTAAACCCGACGATTGTTCTGTAATTGAACCGGATCCGCTTCATCAAAAGGTCACTCAGCCTCTTCAGTGTTACGATGGACATAAGATCATCCGAGCCGATGGTGATATCTGCGATCTGACGCGCGATCTCTGCTCCGTCACTGATCGCAATCCCTACATCTGCGGCAGAAAGTGCCGGAGAATCATTGATCCCGTCTCCCACCATGATCACTTTCGATCCATCTTTCTTCACCTGTTCCACAAAACCGGCTTTATCCTCCGGAAGAACCTCTGCATAGAATTCATCAATTCCCAGATCTTCTGCAATTCGGCGGGCCGTCCGTTCACTGTCCCCGGTCATCATAACAATCCTGGATATACCGGTCTCACGGATCTCCTTAAGAATCTCCGCAGCATTCTCACGGATTGGATCTTCGATCAGTATCACAGCTGCTAGTTTGCCGTTCTTCGCATAATAAAGGTGGGAATACTCGGTGGGAAGCGCATCGAATTCAGTCTCCTTTCCTTCCGGAATCCGGACTTTCTCATCCTCAAAGATGAAATGATAGCTTCCGATCATCGCTTTCAATCCGTCAATGGTTGAGGATATTCCATGCGCCACGATATATTCCACCTTCGTGTGCATTTCATCATGCACCAGGCCTTTTTCCTCCGCTGCTTTAACGACTGCATTTGCGATGGAATGAGGAAAATGCTCTTCCAGGCAGGCAGCCTCACGAAGCAGCTCAAGCGGATCTTCACCGTTAAAAGAGATCACATCCATCACTGTGGG
>JAFRWY010000059.1 GCA_017437905.1 Eubacterium sp. | reverse complement strand
GGCTGCTCCATGCAGGGACCGGAGAGTGAAGATATCTCAGAACTCTGTGTACTGAAATAAACAGGAATAAAGAGGAGTATAAAATGGCAAAAAAGAGCCTGGACTGCTGGTTTGAGGAAATGCATACGGACAATGTCAAGATGTCCATCCGCGTGGATCAGCATCTTTACAGCGGAAGCAGTGAATTCCGCAGGATCGATGTTTTCGATTCTCCGGAGTTCGGCAAATTCTTAACCTCCAACGGAAATGTGATCTTCTCCGAGCAGGAGGAGTTTACCTATGATGAAATGATCGTCCACGTGCCCATGGCCGTGCATCCGGATGTAAAGCGGGTGCTGGTGATCGGAGGCGGTGACGGCGGCGTGGCCCGGGAGCTGTCCCATTATAAGGAGATCGAGGTGATCGATATCGCCGAGCCGGACAAGATGTTCGTGGATGTCTGCCGGAAATATTTCCCGGATAATGCCATCGGCCTGGAGGATGTCCGTGTCCGGATCTACTATGAGGACGGACTTCGTTTTCTGCGGCGCTGCAAGGACAAATACGATCTGATCATCAATGATGCAACGGATCCGCTGGGACATGAAGCGGGGCTCTTCACCAAGGAGTTTTACGGGAACTGCTTTAAGGCTCTTCACGATGACGGGATCATGGTATATCAGCATGGCAGCCCGTTCTTCGATGAGGATGAGGAGAACTGCCGGGCGATGCACAGGAAGGCCTTTCGTTCCTTCCCCATCAACCGCGTGTATCAGGCGCATATCCCCACCTGCCCGGCAGGCTACTGGCTCTTCGGTTTTGCTTCGAAGAAATACCATCCGCTGAAGGATTTCAACCCGGAGCGCTGGGAGAAGCGTGGGATCAAAACCTGGTATTATACGACCCATCTGCATCAGGGAGCGTTCATGCTTCCGAAGTATGTGGAGGATATTCTGACAGAGGAAGAATAACGGTTCCTTTTGGCATAGATCCGGAGAAACCGGAAGAAACGGAGGTAGTATATGAGCAGATTATTGGTCATCGGATGTGGCGGAGTCGCACAGGTTGCGATCCAGAAATGCTGCCAGAACAGCGAAACATTTACGGAAATATGCATTGCAAGCCGGACGGAAGCAAAATGCATCGCTCTGAAGGAGAAACTTGAGAAGGCGGGAACGCCGGTGAAGCTTTCCACCGCCACGGTAAATGCGGATAGTGTGGAGGAACTGACGGCGCTGATCCGGTCGTATCAGCCGGATGCGGTTCTGAATGTGGCGCTTCCCTATCAGGATCTTACGATCATGGATGCCTGCCTGGAATGCAGGGTGGATTATATCGATACGGCAAACTATGAGCCCGAGGACACGGACGATCCCCGGTGGCGGGCCATCTACGAAAAACGATGTGAGGAGAAGGGTTTTACCGCCTACTTTGACTACAGCTGGCAGTGGGCATATCAGGAGCGATTCCGGGAGGCAGGGCTTACGGCACTGCTGGGTACCGGCTTTGATCCGGGTGTGACATCTGTCTTTACCGCCTATGCGGCAAAGCATTATTTCGATGAGATCGACACCATCGACATCCTGGACTGCAACGGCGGAGATCACGGATATCCATTTGCCACGAATTTCAATCCGGAGATCAATCTTCGTGAGGTTTCCGCCAACGGAAGCTACTGGGAGAACGGAAAATGGATCGAAACGAAGCCCATGGAGATCAAGCGTGTCTACAACTTCCCTGAGGTGGGGGAGAAGGATATGTATCTTCTGCATCACGAGGAGATCGAGGCACTGGGCCGGAATTTCCCCGGCGTAAAGCGGATCCGTTTTTTCATGACCTTCGGCCAGAGTTATCTTACGCATATGAAGTGTCTGGAAAATGTGGGTATGCTGTCCACCAGCCCGATCCTGTTCGAGGGACGTGAGATCGTTCCGATCCAGTTCCTGAAGGCGCTGCTTCCGGATCCCGCAAGTCTGGGTCCCAGAACCGTAGGAAAGACCAATATCGGCTGCATCTTCACCGGACGAAAGGACGGGAAGGAGCGGACGATCTACATTTACAATGTATGTGACCATCAGGAATGCTACCGGGAACTGGGAAGTCAGGCGATCAGCTATACGACGGGAGTTCCGGCCATGATCGGTACCGCACTGGTGGTGAACGGAACCTGGAAGAAGCCGGGTGTATTCACCACGGATGAATTCGATCCGGATCCCTACATGGAGATGCTGAATCAGTACGGTCTTCCCTGGGTTGTGGACGAGGATCCGGCAACGGTAGAGTAGAGCGGACTCTGATCAGTGACCGGATAGGTAATCCGGGAAATGGTCAAAGAAAGGATCCGATATAAAATGAAGTGACCGGAGGAACGAAAGAACAAAGATGAAATTCAGCGAACTTAACACTCCGGCCTATATCGTGGATGAAGCGGCCATCCGCAGGAATCTGGAGATCCTGAAGCAGGTTCAGGAGGAGACGGGCAGTAAGATCCTTCTTGCGGAGAAGGCCTTCTCCATGTACCGGATCTATCCGCTGGTGGCGGAGTATCTGGCGGGGACCACCGCTTCCGGAATCTACGAGGCAAGGCTTTCGGCGGAAGAATTTCATACGGAGAAAGCAGTGTCCGAAGATGAAAGAAGGACATTGGAAAATCATGTATTCGAGCCGGCTTATAAGACAGATGAAATGCACCGGCTCTGCGAGATCTGCACGCATATTTACTTTAATTCGATCGCCCAGCTGGAACTTCACCGTCCGGTGTGGGAACCATATCAGAAGGCGGGAAGGCTGAAGGTTGCGCTTCGGATCAATCCGGAACTCTCCACCCAGGAGGGGCATGCGATCTATGACCCCTGTGCACCCGGTTCCCGGCTGGGGATCCGGAAAGCGGATTTTCCGGAGAAACTGCCGGAAGGAGTCAGCGGACTGCATTTTCATACTCTCTGCGAGCAGGGAGTCGGGCCCCTGATCGAGACCTTCCGGGCCGTGGAAGAACGGTTCGGAGAGTATCTTACGGAGATTTCATGGATCAACCTGGGAGGAGGGCATCATATCACGGTGGATGGATATGATGTGGACCGCCTGAAGGATTTCCTGCGGGAGATCCGTGACAGATACGGCTTCGAGATCTATCTTGAACCCGGCGAGGCGGTTGCAATCCGGGCGGGAACACTCATAACCACCGTGCTGGACGTGGTCTCGACGGAGGATATGCCGACACTGATCTTGGATGCCTCCGCAGCCTGTCACATGCCGGATGTTCTGGAGATGCCTTATACGCCGCCTCTGGAGGGGGCGGTGCCTTATCAGGAACTGAAGGATTCGGAGCCTGACGGGATGGAGGGATGGATCCGCGTCCGTCTTGCCGCAAGGACCTGCCTGGCGGGAGATGTGATCGGAATCTACGGAATGCGCGGAGTTCCGAAGGTCGGAGATATCCTGACCTTTGGGGACATGGCGATCTACAGCATGGTGAAGAACAATACCTTTAACGGGATGGCACTTCCGGATATCGTCCTGAAGCGGGAAGGCGGGACGGAGAAAACGGATGAAGCGGAGTATGAACTGGTGAGACGGTTTGGATATTCGGATTTCAAGAATCGTCTGTCCTGACGAAAAAGAGAGGATCCCCGGGAACAACGGATGAAGGACGAGGTAAATGCTGAACTGAATAAGGACTATCGGTTCCCGGCGGAATATGAACCCCACGAAGGAACCCTTCTGGTCTGGCCGGAACGTCCGGGCAGCTGGGGGATCGATCCTTCGGCGGCGGAGATATGCTTTGCAGAACTGATCCGCAGGATCCTTCCTTCGGAGGATGTGTGGCTTCTGGTAAGCGGTAAGGGCAGAGAACGGGTGGGTCGCTTTTTTGATCTTCCGGAGGATATGCAAAGCTCCGAAGCGGTGGAACATAGCGGCCATCAGCTGCACATTTGCCGGATGGAGACAGATGACTCCTGGGCGAGGGATATCGGCCCCACATTTCTGGTAAATGCCGACCGGAGCCGCAGGATAGCAGTCAACTGGAGTTTCAATGCCTGGGGCGGCACCTTCGACGGACTCTATCAGGACTGGGCAAAGGATGACGCGGTGGCAAAGCAGTTTGCAAAGCTGCTGGGGGATCCGGTGCTGGATGCAGCGCCCTTCGTACTGGAGGGAGGGAGTATCCACAGTGACGGAGAGGGAACTCTTCTTGTGACGGAGGCCTGCCTATGCAGCGGCGGAAGGAATCCCGGACTATCCCGGGAGGAGATCCAGCAGCGGCTCAAAGCCTTTCTGAATGTGGAAAAGGTCCTCTGGCTTCCCCGCGGGATCTATAATGATGAAACAAATGAACATGTGGATAATGTTGCCGCCTTCGTGGGACCGGCAGAGGTGGTGCTGGCCTGGACGGAGGATCCTTCGGATCCGCAATACCGCCTGTCCTGCGAAGATCTGGAGTATCTGAACTCGGTTACGGATGCAAAAGGAAGGAAGATCACCGTGCATAAGCTTCCGATCCCGAAGACTCCGGTCTGTTATTCGGAAGAAGAGGTGGCCGGGTACTCCTTTGAACCGGGAGAGGACGAGCGGGAAGAGGGAGAACGGCTGGCAGCAAGTTATGTAAACTTCTATTATACAAACGGAGCAATACTGGTTCCGCAGTTCGGCGGAGAGAATACGGAAAGCGACCGGCAGGCAGTACGGATCCTGGAGGGTCTTTCGGGCGGCAGGGAAGTGATTCCCCTTCCGGCCAGAACATTTCTTCTGGGAGGAGGAAATATCCACTGCCTGACACAGCAGATCCCGGCTGTAAGGCGGGAGCCGGTCGGATCATAAGGAGTATCATATGTCGAAGATCAAAGTGGCTGCCCTGCAGATGAATATGACGGCAGAAGTAAAAGAGAATATCGGACATGCGGACCGGCTGGTACGGCAGGCCGCGGCGGAGGGGGCAGGGATCATTCTGCTTCCGGAGCTTTTCGAGCGGCCGTATTTCTGCCAGGAACGAAGATATGAATACTATGATTATGCGGTTCCGACGGAAGAGAATCCGGCGGTGAAGCATTTTACGGAAGTGAGTCGGGAGCTGGGCGTGGTGATCCCCGTCAGTTTCTACGAGAGGGACGGCCTGGTCCTTTATAATTCCGTAGCCATGCTGGACTCCGGACGCCTGCTGGGTGTGTACCGGAAAACGCATATTCCGGATGATCATTACTATCAGGAGAAATTTTATTTCACCCCCGGAAATACCGGCTTTCGGGTATTTGATACCGGTATGGGCAGGGTCGGCGTCGGGATCTGCTGGGATCAGTGGTTTCCGGAAACGGCGAGGGGGATGGCGCTCCTGGGAGCAGACATTCTTCTCTACCCGACGGCGATCGGAAGCGAATCGGTGCTGGAGGTTGACAGTGTCGGACACTGGCAGAGAGTGATGCAGGGACATGCGGCGGCCAATATCATGCCGGTTGTCGCTGCCAACCGGTATGGGATCGAAGAAGTGCATGCATGCAAAGAGAACGGCGGACAGGAGAGCAGCCTTTGCTTCTACGGCAGCAGTTTCCTCACGGACGAGACCGGGGAGATGCTGGTTTCTGCCGGCCGTTCCGGGGATGCCGTGATCGCGGCGGAGTACGATTTTGAGGCGATCCGGACCGCAAGACTCTCATGGGGACTCTTCCGTGACAGACGTCCGGAAATGTATGTCTAAAAAAAACTTTGTTTTCATTCTGTATTATGGTAGAATAGGATCATAAGAGAAGCAGTTGGATTCAGTTTGGTGGAACATTACCGAAGAAGAGCATGAAAACCAGGAGTAAACTCTATGCATGAATTAGTGGTCGACGCAAAACTGGATAACTTAAATCAGGTGCTGGCTTTTCTGGATGAACTGCTGGAAAGCAGGGAGTGTCCGATGAAGATTCAGATGCAGATGGATATCGCAGTGGAGGAGATTTTTGTTAATATTGCGAATTATGCATATACACCGGGAGAAGGTACCGCAACGGTCCGTGTGGTTTTTTCGGAAGAACCGAAAGCGGTGGAGGTGACCTTCATTGATGGAGGCGTTCCGTATAATCCGCTGGTCAAGCCGGATCCGGACGTTACGCTTTCCGCTGATCAACGTCAGATCGGTGGCCTGGGGATCTTTATGGTAAAGAAAAGCATGGACAGCATGCTGTATGAGTATACGGATAAGAAGAATATACT
>JAFRWY010000058.1 GCA_017437905.1 Eubacterium sp. | reverse complement strand
GGCATTAATACTCAATGAGGGGAATATAAACAAATACCAATCGCCTCTTTTCCATCTAATGAACAAACAAGCAGGAATAAGCCAAATGATCCACATTATGACACAACTTACTATCATCTATCACCCCCCCAAACATTACCATAACATCTTCAGGAATAGGTATGAACCAGCATATCTTTCAGTAAGAAATCGTACTCTGTTTAAGAAAAAATTCTTACAATTTATGAACTCGATGAATTAAGATTAAAATGCTCCAATGCATCCTTTTCTATCATTTCATTTTTGAAATAAAAGAAACAAGGGCCGGCTTTGAACCAGCCCTTACTCTTTTTTATCCCGTCTTATTCTTCTTATCCCGCTCCATGGTCTCTCTAACCGCTCGAATAAAGAATTCATTCACAGATTCTCCTCGCTCTGTGGCATGCTCCTTAATCACAGCCTTTTCCCCTTTGGGAAATCGAACCTTAAACTCATCAAGTTTATTCTCTATGTATTTTCTGGTTGCTCTCTTCTGCGCATCAGTCGTTGGCATATTGTTGCCTCCACAAAAAAAGAAAAATGCATATATATGGGTATATATATTTGTGCATCTCGCACATTGTTATATGGAGATATATACTGTATAATATATACAGAAATGAAATAACGGCAGTACATAGGAGTTGCAGCTCCCATGTACCTATGGGGTGAAATCAGCACCCACACAGCGGATTACCCGCGCCGCATGACTATAGTATAATTGCTTTTCACAGCGTTTTCAAGTCAAAGCCGCGTGTATATTCCTGCAATATCCTTTCCCGGATCGTGTGGAGCCAAGGCCCCGCACGGTTTTTAGTTTCTGAAAAAAACACTGATACCGCAAAGGAGGAAAGGACTATGAAGGAGAAGAATTTCTTAACCGCAAGTGACGTAGCAGAATATATGGGGATCTCGGTTCCCATGGCATACAAGGTCATCCGGCAGCTGAATGACGAGCTGAAGGCTCAGGGGTACATCACCATTTCCGGCAAAGTCAGCAGGATCTACTTCGAGAAGAAGATCTACATGGGCGTAGCTTAAGGAGGGAGGTGACACAATGCCGGCATATAAAGATAAGAAGAATTCCACCTGGTATGCCCTCTTCTGGTATAAGGACTGGAACGGCGAACAGAAGAGAAAGATCAAACGGGGCTTTCCGACCAAAAGAGATGCTCTCGCCTACGAAACCGATTTCAAGGCCCGCGTGGCCGGAAATCTCGAGATGAAGATGAAGGACTTCGTTCAGGTCTATATGGAGGAACGTTTTCCCCGACTGAAGGGGGTTACCCGGGAGACCAAGTATTACGTGATCCGCGATAAGATCCTACCGTATTTCGGCGAGATGCCGATCAACGAGATCACATCAAAAGAAATCATCAAATGGCAGAACATGCTGCTATCCTACCGGGATTCGGACGGGAAGCCCTATTCCAAGAGCTACCTGAAGGAGATCCACACACAGATCAACGCGATCTTCAATTACGCGGTCCGGTACTACAAGCTTCCGTCCAACCCCGCGTCCATCGCCGGGAATTTCGGATCGGATAATGAGATCAAGATGAACTTCTGGACTACGGAAGAGTATCTGAAGTTCGCCGATCAGATGATGGATGAACCGCCCTTCTACTACTATTTCCAGGTACTCTACTGGCTTGGCATCCGGGAAGGCGAGGCGCTGGCACTCACCAAAGAGGACTTCGACTTTGAGAAAAAGACCGTGACGATCAACAAGACCCATCAGGTCTTAAAGAGTGGGAAGGCCATCATTACAACGCCCAAGACACCCAAGCATTTTTAAACCATTCAGACTTTGAAACACACAAAAGGATATCCGCAGCAGACCATCCGGCTGATCAATGCACGCCATGCAGAGCAGGGGAAGGAATACTACTGTCCGTTCTGTGGTGCACCAATGTTTCTGAAGCACTCCGTCAACAACACCGCGTTTTATGCACGGAAGCCCGGAGCATTGCATACCCAGAAGATCTGCGAAACCATTTCCTCCAAAAAGGTGGTTTGTGAGTTTGATATTGAGGGATTTGATCCGGAGAAGTATCTGAAGAACCTGATTCCTGACGCAGAACCGGAAGAAAACCCGCCCACAGGAACAGGAGGTCTCCCTAAGCCGCCTGTTCCCGGAGGCCAGTTGAAGCCGCCCGTAGAGGATCAGACCATTCCAGTTGCTCCGGCGAAGGCTATCCGGGATCTTATCGATCTTGGGTATGAACGTATTGACGCTGACCAGATCATCAACCATCAGCACGGGACTCGGGTAAAGGACCTGATTTTTTCAGTTCCGTCCCACCCGGAATTCTTCCTGAATATGCAGATGTTGGATGACACAGACCGGATTGTGGAGATGCGACCCTGTCTCGTATACGACCGGGATCAGAATATCGTTTGCAGAGCATTCCGCTCGATTGGAAATGAAAGATATGAGTATATCTACTTTTATCTTCACTTCAGCTCAAAAAGTGAATTTGGGAGAGCAGTTGAAAAGATCTTCACTAAGGTGGAGGAAAACGGCCGTTCTAAAACAAAGGCAAAGTACGATTCCATCTTCGTCTGCTCCCATTGGAAGCTTTCAGACTCGTATCACGAGTACAACGGCGAGAAGTCGCCCCGCTTTGATGCGGCGATCAAAAAGCTGTCATCACAGATCTACTGTCCGTCACACTACCGGAAAGGATAAATCATGAAATCGAATAACCTTCATTAAGACCGCCGGAGAGCTAACGATGCAGCCTCCGGTGATTTTTTCTTGGGTGATTTCTTGGGCGGCTTTTTGGTCGGCATCTTCCGAGCAAGTTACCAGCAAGTTACCGGCAAGTTAAAAGCACTATTTCTTTTGTGCACTTTTGCTACATACGATAGTCGTCCGCTATCCTCCGAGCAAGTTACCGGCAAGTTAAATTTCCCTTTATTTTACAGGCTTTCTATCAAATTTCGATGTGAAAATCAAGTTGTCAGCAAGTTAAATTCAAAAGTCTAATTGTGCATTTTGCCAAAAGGCAACGTCTTCACATCAATCACGAGCAAGTTACCGGCAAGTTAAATTCATCCCCAAATCGGTACGTACTTCATATATCGAGGAGCTGTGTTCGGATCAAATGGCCGTATCAATTTCTTATCCACCGCTTCTTTGATAATACGTGACACAGCCGCCGATGAAGAATCCTTCAATCCAAAGCGCGCTCTAAACGAAGCATTTGTCAGATAATCCCTTTGAATAAACTGAACGCAAGCATGTAGGTAGCACGCCCATAATCTGTCATCAGTTGTAAGCGAGGAGTAATCTGCTTGCTTATAAAGCGCAACTCTTGTGCTTTCTTCATAAATATCCATCCTGGGTGCCGGAAGATACTTCTTTTCACACGCTATCGCAATCCTGTCCCATCCACTTCCCAGCTCCTCACACATACCCATTCGCCGAATCAACGCTGACAGCTTTTCATTTCTGGATCTGGGCGGAGAATCAATGATCCTGAACACATCAATAAGTGGTCTGCCTGGATTTGAAGTTTCGATACGATCCTCAAGTATCTCGATTAACGGCCCTGCCCCAGTAACCGAAAAATCCTGGTGAATAAGAGCATTTGCCACAATCTCTCTTATTGCAATTTCGGGATAATACTCTATTTTACGCCTAATTCCATCTTCAAAAACTTCCTCTGACGGAAGTAAGGCATTTATGTATTGCATCAGCTCCTCGAATACCACTGCGTATCCACGATCAAACTCCCTCTGTTTAAGAATATCCACGCGCGTGTTGTCTTTATACATTACTACCCTGGGCGATTTTCTCACAACCTTCGGAAAATCCTTCATCCTTTTGGCAAAGAGTACCGCTCCCAAATTCGTTATGCTGTATAATCCATTGTCTTGAGCAATCAATAAGCCATCTTCAAGAAGCGAATTTACCACTCCCTCGACTGTAGAAGGCCTAGCCATCTGTGTCTTATCATAATACACGTCAATATCCAAAAGCGAAACAGCATCATTCAAGGGCAAGTCCTTCTTGGATATCTGATCCTCAAACACCTTATTCTGCAGTTTATTCCAGAGCTTCGCCTGTAAGGCAGGATAATTCTTAAGCGGCTTAGTATAACTCCCGACACGTATATATTCTTGTTTTTCAAAAGCCACCGGAAGTCCGGACGCTGCTGCAATCGTCATAACGCCAACGTATTTGCCATCAATAGCAACCAGATCATATTCAAAATCCGCATGCGGAGATAACAGGTTCCTTAACCAGCTCTCCAGTTCCTGATTGCCCTTTTTCAAATTCTGCAAATTATAAGATGTACCCACAATCTCGTGTGTTTCATCATTAATTCCCCAAAGGAAATATGCATTTTCTCTATCCTGAAGAGTCGCTCCATTAGCCAGTGCGCTAATATCCTCTCCAATCATCAAGGGATCATAGTTGTTATGCTTGAATTCAACCCATTGAGTTTCATCGTCTAAGGTCACAAGCTCTCGGATAAGTTTTTCAAGATTTTCCATCACATCACCTCTTCACGAATATTGGTATCTGAATTCATCACGATTATACCATACTAAAAAACAAATAACATCCCGCGAGCCCTTATTTTATAAGGGTTCGCGGGATTCCGTTCCTATTCGTACTCCACCGTAGCCGGGGGCTTGGGTGTGTAGTCAAAAAGTACTCGGTTGATGCCGGGGACTTCGGTGATGATTCTCTGAACCAGGTGGTCGATCAGGTCGTTGGAGAGGTGTTCTACCGTTACCTCCATAACATCCGTGGTGTTGATGGCACGGATGATGCAGGGCCAGTCGAAGGTTCTCTTGCCGTTCTTTACACCGGTGGACTTGAAGTCCGGTACAACGGTAAAGTACTGCCATACCTTGCCCTCAAGGCCGTTCTTTGCGAATTCCTCGCGAAGGATGGCATCGGATTCGCGGACTGCTTCCAGTCTGTCGCGGGTGATGGCACCCGGGCAGCGTACGCCGAGTCCCGGTCCCGGGAATGGCTGACGATATACCATATTATCAGGGAGGCCTAGTCCCTTGCCCACCACACGAACCTCATCCTTGAACAGGATCTTCACGGGCTCAACAAGTTCGAACTTCATATCCTCCGGCAGACCGCCTGCATTGTGATGTGCCTTGATGCCTGCCTCGCTCTCCAGGATGTCCGGCCAGATGGTTCCCTGTGCCAGGAACTCGATGCCGTCCAGCTTTCTTGCTTCCTCTGCGAAGACTTCGATGAACTCTCCGCCGATGATCATGCGCTTCTGCTCCGGATCCGTTACGCCGGCCAGCTTGTCCAGGAAGCGATCCACTGCGTCCACGTAGATCAGATTCGCATTCATTTCATTCTTGAACACCTGGATCACCTGTTCAGGCTCACCCTTACGCAGCAGGCCGTGATTTACGTGTACACAAACCAGATTCTGACCGATTGCCTTGATCAGAAGCGCTGCTACTACGGAGGAGTCTACACCTCCAGACAGTGCCAGAAGCACCTTCTTGTCTCCTACCTGCGCCTGAATAGCAGCTACCTGCTCATCGATAAATGCTTTCGCCAGCTCCGGTGTTGTGATCCGGGTCATATCGTCCGGTCGTCTTCCTGTGTCCATGGGTTTCTCCTCCTGTGATCATTCTTGTTTTATTTGTACCCGTCAGTCTTCGACCAGGTATCCCATTTCATCGAATTCATAAAGCGCGTCGTTGATGCGGATCACTTCGTCCTCCGCATACCAGCCGGTGGAATCACCGAACCACCAGCCAAGCTTTGCTTTCCTCCAGGTGGCTCTTACGGTTGCGGTGCAGACACCGTCCGTTCCGATGTAGTAACCCTGCCACCAGCCGTTCTTCCGCATGTAACCGTCTTTGCCGAAATAGAACCACTGACCTTCAATCTTCCGCCAGCCGGTGGCCTTCTTTCCTTCCTCCGGATAGTAGAACTGTTCACCGTTCTCGGTGACCCAGCCGATCTTTCTGCTGGGGTCGATCCAGTAACCGCTGCGGTCGAATTTATACTCCTCACCGTTGATCTTCAGGGTCGTATCCTTGGCATACCAGCCATTGGATTCTCCGTACCACCAGCCCATTTTCGCTTTCCGCCAGGAGGCTTTCGTATCGCTGACCAGGTAGCCGTCCTCGTCATACTCATAGCCCTTCCACCAGCCGTCCTTGTACTGGAAACCGCTTGGCGAGAAATAATACGTCCTGCCGTCGATCTCCTGCTTTCCGGTCAGCATGACGCCCTTCTCATTCAGGTAGTAACGCTTTCCGTCTTCTTCAACCCAGCCGGTGGTCTTCACACCTGCCGAATTCATATAATACCAGCTGTCGCCCACCTTCACAAAACCGATGACGCGACGTCCCTCATCCGTGAAATAATACGTTCTTCCGTCGATCTCCTGCCAGCCGGTCAGATACTTGCCGTTCCGGTAGTAACGGATCATACCGTCCTCCGCCTTCCATGCTTCACGGCCTTCATAATACTCCGCATAAGCCATGATAGTATTTCTTCCGAGAACGCCGTTGGAGGTTTTCTTGTCATAATATACATCGTAGGTCAGAACCTGACCGGAACAGTTGCCGCTGATGTACCGAAGGATGTGATTCTTCTCGTCGTAGCTTACAACGATACCCACGTGGTCGAAGTAGACGCCGTCTCCTTCCCAGCAGAAGAAGATCAGTCCGCCCGGACGATAGGGAACATCGTAGGGATCCACTTCCGTATGTACGTAGGTATTCCAGCCTGCATATTTCGCGATCTTATTCGTAGCCAGCGGTGTGTACCATACCTGTGCCTGATCACAGTTAAATGACGTGAGGATCATCGAGCTTCTCTCAACACGGGGATCCGCATTGTAGGAATAATACCAGCTCTTCTTTTCCTGCCCGTAGTACATGCCGGCCTGATACAGACACCAGCTGGAGAAGATCGCGCACCAGTGCATATCTTCATACTGCTGGCTTACGGCTCTTCGTGTCACATAGCGCTGTGCCCAGCGTGTATACTCCGAATTACCGGTTCCGATACCGTTATTCCGCTTTACGGCACCTGTCCAGAGATATCCGTTTTCTCTTGCGCTTTCGATGCTGACTCCCGAGGTGGCATAATTCTTGTAGCCCTCCTGTGTCTGGGCAATCTTCAGAACCCGCTTCATGATGTCCGGTTCATCCTCCAGGTCCTTCAGCGCCTGCTGCAGTTTAGAATAGTATTCGGTTCCCATGTATTCCTTGGAGAACACTTCATCCGTTGCGGTTCCGTCATCCCGAAGCCAGAGATCCCCGATCCACTGCTCGGTCTGCATCTGTCCGTTGGAATTAAAATAATACTTTTCCCCGGAAATGGTACGCCAGCCGGTCGTCATCTTACCCGAAGGGAAGAAGTACCAGTAACCGCCGATCTTCTTCCAGCCGATGGCCATCACGCCTTCTGCCGCGCCGCTTTCCTGGAAATAGTACGTAGCTCCGTCCAGCGTTCTAAAGCCGGTCACCATCACGCCGGAGGAGGTAAAATAATAATATTTCTTATTGATATTCTGCCAGCCGGTGACTGCCTCACCGTTCAGATAGTAATACCAGGAAGAACCGTCCTGTACCCAGCCGGAGCTTGCCACGGCCGTCTCTGCCGCCGTCTGCTGCGACGCATACTGAATCAGCCCGAGTTCCCCGAGCATCTCCTCTGCATCCCCTGCAGTTTCTGCAGCTTCTTCTGCGGCTTCCGGTGCCTCTGCATCAGGATTCCCGACAGATGTGTCCTCTGCCTCATCCTCTCCGCCGGCAGCCCCGGTATCCGGTTCTTCGGAGGATTCTTCCGTTTCGGAAGTATCCTGCTCCGGTTCCTCTGCTTCAGATACTTCTTCCGAATCCGGGTCTTCCTCCGGCTCCGAAGCGTATGATTCTCCGGCTTCGTCCGTTTCCGCGGCATAGTCCTGCGAATCCGCAGCGTCCGCCTCTTCCGGCAGCTCCTGCGCAATGACCGCATCGGAGGTTCCCGATTCCTCCGCTGCAAAGGCAGTTGCTCTGGTTCCCGGTGTCTGGCTGATCATCAGACCGAACACCAGGGCGAGGCTCAACATCCTCGTCCTTCCTTTTCTCATAGAAAAACTCCTTCTTGGCGAAGAAAAGGACAGCATAATCATGCCGTCCTTTTCCTCGTCCAGCTTGATCACGGAACTGTCACCGACTGTCCCGAAACCAGGCTGTCTGTAACAGATCCTTACTTTTGGATATACTTGTTCAGTGTATCCACTACCGTATTCAGATTATATGGCTTCGCGATATAATCATCCAGCTGGTTCTCTATGATACGTTCTTTGTCTCCGAACATAGCCCTCGCAGTGACTGCTATGATCGGAAGCCGGTTCCGGTGTTCGGAGTGTTCGAGCTTCCGGATCTCCTGCGTTGCGGCGATTCCGTCCATGACGGGCATCTGCACGTCAAAGAGAGCCGCATCGTAACGCTTCTTCTTGAAGAGCTCCACTGCCTTCTCACCATTTTCGGCGATATCATAAGAGAAGCCTGCCATACCGAGGAGCTTACCGATCACCTGCTGGTTCACGGGCTCATCCTCAGCAACAAGGATTCTCGCGTGTTTTCCGTTTGCCATACTGATGGAGTATGCTGCAGGATCCTGCTTCTCCTCCACCTTCTTTGCTTCTGCCTCTGCCGCCTTAACGATCTTCAGCGGAATTTCGGCAATAAAGGTAGAACCGATTCCCTCTTTACTCTGAACGGAAATCGTACCACCCATCAGCTCCGTGATCTGCTTGGAAATGACCAGACCGAGTCCGGAGCCGCCGTATCTTCTTGTATCCGATCCATCCACCTGTGAGAAGCGGATGAAAAGTTTGCTCATATTTGCCTCGGAGATACCGATACCGGTATCCGCAACGGCGATTCTGAGAGTCACCTTATCTGCCGTATCATCGATCGCCGCGATCTTCACGCGCACACCGCCCTCAGCAGTGAACTTGATGGCGTTCGACAGAAGACAATTAAGTACCTGCTGGATCCGCTGTCCGTCCGCACGAACAAGCTTCGGCATGTTATTTCCGAAGTTCAGGTCCAGTGTGATGTTCTTGTTATTTGCCGCAGGAACATGAGCTGCAACCGTTTCCTCGATCGCTGCCCTGATGTCCGTGATCTCTTCCTTGATCTTGTACTTGCCTGCCTCCAGCTTGCTGATATCCAGGATATCATTGATCAGACGGAGCAGGTTATCCGCACAGTTCTTTGCCGTGATCAGATTGTCTCTGTAATCTGCCTGCAGATCGTCTGCCATCAGCGTCAGCTGGATCATGCCCAGGATGCCGTTGATCGGCGTACGGATCTCGTGGCTCATATTTGCCAGGAATTCTGCCTGTGTCTTATAGGCTGCATTTGCATCCTCGATGGCACGGGACAGCTTCGCCTCTGTCTCCTTCTGCTCGGTCACATCGATAACTACCATGTTGATGTAATCCGCTTCGGACTTGTACATAACGGTGTTGAAGACCTTACCCAGCTTCTCCATGGTGATCTCAACATCCATCAGGTCACCCTGCTTGGTTCCCGAGGTATTGTATGCACGGAACCATGCATTGATATCCTGCAGAACTTCAATATTGGAATCGCCGATGATGCGATCCTGATAATCCATACGGTCCAGGTTGAAATAAACTCCGAAGGTCTCATTTGCATCAACCATCTGATAACCGGTCACCTGGCCGGAAGGATCCGCGATGATCCTTGCCTGAGCGAAACCGATGGGAAGGTTCATGAAGAGTTTGCGGTACTTGTCATTCTTAGTGTCGGAACCTCCTCCGGACATCTGGAAGATCAGATAAAATGCAACCGCAATCTGCAATAACAGCATGATGATACCGACAGCCGGTTTCCCCACGAGCACGCCGATCAGTCCAAGCACGCCGATTACCACTGCCGCAACGATCGCCAGTGTCTTCGAATCCATCTCTTTCAATTTTTCCATAATGCACCCCTCTAAACTGTTCTCCGTCCGACTCTTCGGACCGAACCTTCGCCGATGCCGCGCCGCATCGAAAATCCCGACCGGGCCGGGATCCCTTCAGGTTCTGCGCCATGAGAACATACATACAAGCATTATATCGCTTTTTCTTCGTTATGTAAAGCGAGACTCTCTGCTTTTTCGTTCTTTTTTTTCTTCGTTTTAATGAGTTTTTTTAAGTGGAAGAACGCGATATAGACGATCCAGCCGAAGACACTCAGCAGAAGTCCCGTCTTAAATCCCGGTGCGGAATACCGGAACTTCAGTGTGTGCTGTCCTTTTGTAAGGGACACTGCCAGAAATGCACTGCCCACCTTTAAGGGTTTCACCGTCTCACCGTCCACTTCCACCGACCAGCCCTCGTCATAGGGGATCGAGGTAAAGAGCAGGCCGTCCTCCTTCATGGTGACAACACCGTCCACCTTGCCGTCCTTCACATAGGTCACCTCAAGCCCTTCATCCGCCAGGATGTCATAGGCTTCCTTCAGCTTCTCTTCATTTATGCGGGACAGCAGAAGACTGACGGTTCCGTCATCCGTTGCATCCGAATCGAATTCGAAGGTCATGGTGATCTGATCACCCGTTTTCAGTTTTCCGAGATCGATCAGCTGTGTAAAGAATCGTCCCCGCTCCAGCTGGACACCGTTCTTTTCGATCTTCAGTTTACTGAGATGGCTGACCTTGGAATCAAAGACATAGCTGCCTTCCTGATCGATAGTGAAGTTTACAACGATCTCGATATTCGAGCCGAAATTCTTGTCCTTCTCGTAATTGACCACTTTGGAGGAACTTGTGGTGACCCAGGTCTCACAGCCCACGCCCTCCGAATGAAGCTCCGGTGTCACGCTTTCGTATACGCGGCTGACCCCCGTCATTTCCTGAACCATGGCATTGATGGCTCCGGTCCGGTCTCCCGCCGGCAGGTTCCATTTTGCAAAGGAAGAAGGAACCGCATATGCGATCGGAAGAACATAGGGATTCTCATATACACGGACATGGTCCTCGTCATAGATCGGCGTCTCCCGTGTGGCGATCCCCGCAAAGTCATCATCCTTTGCGTAGATATACCGGACACCCATCAGCATGTTCAGTGCGGGAGTTGCCCCGTAATAGAGGAACTCATTTACGCCCGTATAGCAGCCGAGGCGTCCCATGGCCTCCACCAGATCGCCTCCCACCGTGGAGCAGAAGGTTCCGACGCTCCGGAATCCGTTATAGGTTGCTTCATCGATCATCCGGGTGGACACCTGGTCCTCCCGCCAGAAGAGAAGCCCCTTCATCTCAGAGTAACGATCCACATTCTCCTTGGCCTTTGCCATGACCTCGCCGTGTTCCGTATAGTACCCGCCGTCGGCCACATCATTTTTCATGAAGCCCAGCGCTCCGTTGGTCATCAGTTCCGTGGCAACCAGACAGAAGATCACGGTGCTGTTCACAAGAAGCGACATTCTGCCCACCTTCCGGATGAACAGGAAGACCATATATACGATGACCAGCGCCAGGGTGATGGCCAGCATCCAGCCGCCCCCCAGCACGCCCTTCGGGTCGCCGTACCAGTAGCAGGCGAAGAAAAATATGACGGTAAAGGAGCCCGCCAGTGCGATCCGGAAGACTCCGGTCTGCCTGAGACGGACCATGGCCTCGTAGCCCACAGAGAGCAGTACGAAGATATAGACAAATGAGAAGCGGTTCGGGATCCCGTACTGGTTATGGAACCCATGCCAGATAAAGTTCAGCAGTGTGGAGTTGAAGCTGTAGATCAGCAGCGCCACCAGCAGAAGTTTCCGGATCTTCTCAACCAGGGATATCCGGTCGGACAGAAGGAAGAGGAAGAACAGGAGCACGGCAAGAACACCGCAGTAGGCGTTCAGTCCGCTGTCGTCATTGTTCATGTCAATGGGGATCGTAAGGAAAAGATGCTGCTTCAGCTGCGCGAAGAAGCTTCCGTAGAGTTCCTCCTTCGGGAGTCCCATTTTCCCGGCGGAAGAGGTCTGCATGATGCCGCAGAATGCCGTAAGCAGCGAGAACGCCGCCATGAGCGCGGACAGGATGGACCAGCCGGCGAAGACAAGGGTGTTCCGGAAGAAAGCCTTCACGCCTCCCTGTCTGTGGGCAAGAAACCACAGGATCAGGAAGATGCAGATGATAAATGCGATGTAGTAGTTACAGTAAAGAATATAAAACAGGGAGAGCACATACATTTTGGGACTCTCCCTACGGATGATCCTCTCCAGTCCGAGAATCGCCAGCGGCAGCATCATGATGCAGTCCAGCCACATGACATTCCAGTGATAGCCCATCATATAATTGCTGAAGGCAAATCCCAGAGAGAATGCTGAGATCATGAAGTTGTTGGAAGGCGTCCCTCTTCTCCGGGACAGCCAGTATCCGAAAGCACCTGCCGAGAAGCAGAGTTTGAAGGTTACGAGAAATGTGAATATCGAAAGGATCCCGGATCGCGGAACCAACAGCATAAGCAGGTTCAGCGGACTTCCGAGATAGTACGTAAAAAGAGATGCGAAGTTCTGTCCCATACCGATGTTCCAGGTATAGGACAGTCCCTCGAATCCGCGTATCTTTCTCTGATAATCAGAGAAGAAGGGTACGTACTGATGTATACTGTCGATACAGGACAGGGAGTTGGTCCCGAAGGGCGCTACCGACATGATGACCGACACCACAAGCATAAAGATGAATACGACCACCACGGGCAGCAGCCAGGACCAGTTCCGCATCAGAAATGCCACATACCGGTCACCCAGCCCCTTTTTCTTTCTTTTTTCCATTCCTGTATCGACGATTAACTCTTCCATTGATCAGTTCCTGTTATTTACATGCTGCGAGAAGGTAGACTAGCGGAGAATTCCAGTAAATCGTAATCTCATTTGTCGAGTAACTCTGTGCGTTGTCCGCATAGGAAAGTGCCGGTGCCTGGTCGAAGAGAACCGCCTTCGCATAGCTGTCCTCATGTGCGCTGTCGGCTCCGCCCACCAGCATACCGGGTATGGCCTCTCCCTTCACCTCCGAAGGTCTGTGGTGCGGATGCTTCGGAGTCATGACTCCGAACCCGGTTACGAAGCACATACCAAGCGGATTCTCACCCAGCAGATAGTCCAGCTGACGCTTGGCAAGTGACTTGTAATGCTCATCCCCTGTCAGGTTGTAAGCCATCCGCATCAGCATACCATGGTTTGCGATGGTCATGTTACTGCCCCACGGGAAGTCCGCATACAGCATCAGACCGTAGGTATCCTCACGCTCCTCCAGCTGTCCGACACGGTTGTAGAAACGTGCCTTCACGTCATCCATAACAGCGTCGATGCCTTCCGGAGACTGCCGGAGCAGGTCATAATATGCATAGCCCGTGATATCCGCCCAGCCCAGCTCGCTTCCGACGCCGACTGCCGCAAGACAACCTTCCAGATCTGCTGCGATCTCCGAGTAACCGGCCAGATACAGCTCGGCTGCCGCCCAGAAGATCTCATCCGCAACCACCGCATCCGGATATTCACCGGTAACGATCTCTTCGGGATTCTTGTATCCGTAATATACCCCGTCCAGGCTCCGGATATAGCCCCAGGCATCCTTTGCCGCTGCAAGACAGGTGTCTGCGAATGCCTGATCAAACGGTGCATAGACCTGGGACGCCTTGGCCATGACTGCCGCAAAGTCACCGGTTGCAGCCACGGAAATGGGTGCCAGATACAGTTCTGCGGTTTCTTCCTCCGGCATAACGGTCTCCGGGAAATTCAGGCAGGTAACCTTATGATATACGCCGCCATTTGACTTCTCCTGCATCTTCAGCATCCAGTCCAGTTCATAACGGGCCTCGTCCAGGATGTCCGGAACGCCGTTTCCGCTTTCGGGAATGTTCATGTCGTCAGCCTTGACGCCGTAGTCCTCGTAAGCCAGCATCAGATCCTGCACGGCCTTCGCTCCTGCCACCACGTAACGGCCGTAGTCGCCGGCATCATGCCAGCCGCCGGATACATCACGCTTCAGGCCCTGGTCATCGTAAACGATGGCTTCCGTCACGTGGCACGCCGGATGCGCAAATGCGCCGGCATCCGCGGTTGTCAGCTCCATACCGCAGCGCTGCATGAACAGCATGCGGACGGTTGCCGCATAAAGGTCATCATAAAGGCCTTCACCGATCACAAACTCGTAGCTTTCTCCCTCTTCCGTAACGACCTTATAGGTACCCGGTGTCTTTACCTCGGAGAAATCTCCCTGACGAACCAGTGTATCATATGCCGCATGGAAAGCGTAGTTGCTGAGCTTGCCTTCATATACCGTATTGCCCGAGGACACATCCACAACCTTGAAATCGGTAGCATCCTTGGTCTTAACCACTACAGTCTTCGGGTCATCCACCAGATAACCCAGCTGGTTGATATTTACCTTCGGATAATCCGGAAGTCCCTCCAAAACCTGCGCATTTGTCACATCCTTGACCACCAGACTGATGTTGTCGATGATGATGTCATGGGGGCCCGGATCCTCGGTCATATCCGTCTGCTTACCCATGTTAAATACCATACGCGGTGCCGGATCCGACTCCTCTTCCATGAAGAAATCCACCGTGATCGTCTTCATTTCCGGACCGATCTGGATGTATTCGCCCTGATATGCATGGTAGTCCGAACCGTTGATCTGTCCGCTCCGGTACTCGATGGTACGCTCGATGGTACTGGACACATCGAAGCTGAAGGTGTACTCCGCCCCCTGCAGAAGCTGGTAACCGTCAAAAAAGATCTGATTTGCGTAATCCACGCTGCCGCAGCTCTCGATATGGAGCACCAGCTGGCCGTTCACATTCTCCATCTCGAACTTGCCGCCCTTGGTGTACTGCGTAAAGTTGCCGGTCTTCCCGTCCTCAAAGTCCATATGCACGATCACGTCGCCGGGCTTGACATTCAGATCCTTCTTCTCTTCGGTCACCGGCTCTGTATCCGCCTCGGTGGCAACCTCCGTGTCCGTCCCGGTCTCCGTAGCCTGTGCCGTGGTGGCTTCTGTTCCCGCCGCAGTGCCGGTTCCGTCCTCCGACTTGCCGCAGGCAGCCATTCCGAGCATCATGCTGCCCGCAAGTGTCAGGGCAAGCACCTTCTTCATTCCCTTTCTTCTCATGTGTTACTCCCTCCGTAAATCCTTCAATGAGAAAATAGCGTATCTTCTATGAATAATATTTTAGTACATACATGTCATACCGTCTTTATGTTCTATGAACTTTTTTTCATTCGTTTGATACGGTGTAGCGGATCACCTCCGCCAGTTCCATGTCGCCTCCGAAGATGGAAAGTGCGCTGCCGATGGTAACATCCAGCCTGCCGCTGCCCGCTTCCCGGAGGATATCCAGATCCCGGAAGCTTCCCACGCCGCCCGCGTAGGTAACGGGGATCTTCCCCCAGTCTCCCAGCAGTTTCGCCAGAGGTTCCTCGATGCCTCTTCGCTTCCCTTCCGCATCCACTGCATGGATCAGATACTCCGCACAGGACTCCTTCAGAAGATCCAGGGTTTCGGGCGTTATGTAAACCTCCGTTAACTTCTGCCAGCGGTCCGTAGCGATGCAGTAGCCCTGCTCCGTCCGCCTGCAGCTGAGATCCAGTACCAGATGCTCCGTCCCCACCTCGCGAACCAGCCGTTCCAGCCGCTTCCAGTCCACCCGGCCGTTCCGGAAGACATAGGAGGTCACGATCACATGCGAGGCACCCATATCCAGGAAATGTGCCGCATTCTCCGAAGTCACTCCTCCGCCGATCATAAGGCCTCCTGGATACTCCGCCAGAGCTTCCCGCGCGGTCTCCATATCCGCCTCATACTCTGTGGTACCCGCAGGATTCAGAAGGATGATATGTCCCCCCGGCAGCTCCAGTTCCCGGTACAGACGTCCGTAGAAGGCGCCGCCCTCCGACGCTACGAAGTTCGTCTCTCCCACATCCAGATCCGAAAGACTCCCTCCCACGATCTGCTTCACCGAACCGTTATGTATATCGATGCATGGCCGAAAACGCATGGCTCCTCCTTACGATCCCAACAAAAAAACATAAACAGTATTATAGCATACCCTTACGGACGTGACAAGACGGGGAAGACGGGACAAAAATAAGACGGAATCCCCGTCGGAGCCGCCTCATTTTCATCAGATGTTACGGAGATCTTCATGAAAAATTAATTTCCACCCTTCCGCAAATATGCTATACTGTTTTAATGTAAATCCCTGTACGGGAAGGAGAAGGATCATGACAAATTATGAATTATACAAGAAGGTTCAGCTGTCACTCCAGCTGGCGGATCAGGTAAATGTCAGCGGCGTCATGCCTCCGGGAACAATGACCCTTCGGGAGATGCTGAAGTTCGACTATCTTCTGTTCCTCGGCTTTCTGTACGAACCGGACGGCTCCGACACGAATTATGAGCGGACCTTCATCATGGAATATCTCACCATGTACGTTGACATCCGGCAGTTCCTGACACTCCGTTATGACCGGAGTCTCAAGCCGGAATTCATCAATACCGTTCCCCGGTCGCTGACGTATTTTGCGAAATACGATCTCTCCGGTGGCGCCAGAAGAGACCAGCTGGGCCGTGCATTCTCCCGTGTGATCGTGGACACATTTAACGACCTGGGCACGGAGTTCACCATCGGCAACGGAAGCGGCAGTACCGTGACCGAGATCGGAAATCTCTCGAACTACGTGATCATGCTGAATAATTTCCTGAAGGAATTCGGTCTCTACAATATCGGAAATCCGGGAGAACTGATCTCGGCGGATTCCATCCACGCAGCCAAGCTTCGCGGATCCTTCCGGAATCCGAAGAGCGTAACCGGTTCCCAGAACAACAAGAAGTCCGGCACGGGAACAAACGGACAGGAACAGGTGGTGGCTCCGAAGGTGAAGGAGGAAGAGAAGCCGAAGACCCTGGAGGAACTGATGGAGGAGCTGGACTCCCTGGTGGGACTGGACGCGGTGAAGCAGGACCTGACGAACCTGATCAATCTGATCAAAGTCCGGAAGATGCGGGAGGAACGCGGCATGAAGCAGCCGGACATCACCCTGCATCTGGTATTCTCCGGAAATCCGGGTACCGGCAAAACCACGGTAGCCCGTCTCCTGGCGAAGATCTACAAGGCTCTGGGTGTTGTCACCGGCGGACAGCTGGTGGAGGTGGACCGCTCCGACCTGGTAGTAGGCTATATCGGCCAGACCGCCGCGAAAACCGCAGAGGTGATTGACAGTGCCATCGGAGGCATCCTCTTTATCGATGAAGCCTATACCCTTACCGCCGGCAAGGACGAGAAGGACTTCGGAAAGGAAGCTCTGGATACGCTCCTGAAGCGGATGGAGGATAACCGGGACAACCTGATCGTGATCGTGGCAGGCTACACCGAGCTGATGGAGGAATTCGTGAATTCCAACCCGGGACTTAAGTCCAGGTTCAACAAGAATATCTTCTTCAAGGATTACACCGGCAATGAGCTGTATAAGATCTTTGAATCCATGTGCAAAAAGCAGGAATACACTCCGGACGAGGCAGCTGCTGTCTACATCCGCCACTATCTCTCCACCCGGGCAAAGGCGCATGAGCCGAACTTTGCAAATGCACGTGAGGTGCGGAATTATATCGAGCGCTGCATCGAGCGGCAGGCTTCCCGGATCGTGGGAGAGAAGGAAGTCAGCGATGACCAGCTGAAGACCCTGACCATTCAGGATTGTGAGGAGGAAGGGTATCCGGCGTAAGATGTGAACCGGGCCGGCCTTAGGTCCGGCCGTTCCGAATCATCATGCTTATAATGGTCTTTCTGATCTGAACCGGCTTTATCTTTCCGAAGTTACCGGTCCGTACATACGCCGCCTTCATCGAATTCATACGTCTCGCCGTCGATCTCAACGGTTCCGGTCACCATGATGCCTTCCTCATTCATATAATAGGTGCAGTCCTTTACCGTCAGCCAGCCGGTGTGCATCCTTCCGTCCTCGTCCAGATAATACCAGTCGTTCTGATATTTCCTCCAGCCGGTCACCATGGTTCCGCCGGCCCGGAAGCAGTACCAGGAACCCCCGATCAGCTTCCAGCCCGTACACATGGTTCCGTTGGCCCGAAGGAAGTACCACTGCCCTTCATACTGCTTCCAGCCCGTATGCATATTTCCGCCCAGGGTGAAGTAGTACCATTTTCCGTCAATCTTCTGCCAACCGGTCTGCATCACGCCGTCCGCGTCCATGTAGTACCATTTCCGGTTGTATTTCTTCCAGCCGGTTACGGCCTGTCCGTCCTCGTAGAAGTACCATTTCCCGTTCCGCTGGTTCCAGCCCTCGGTGACAGGCTCCTCAACATCCCCCGTATTGATCCGGTAGACATAGTAGCCCGTGGAACCGCTGTCGTCTCCCTCCTGGGAGGAGGGGGTCGTCATGGGAGTCATGTATTCCACGCCCCAGCCCGGTGCCAGCGCGTGTCCGATGGTCGGATATCCGATATATCCGGTCTTCCACCGGGTCAATCCGTAATCCGCATAGTTCACCACCGTGCCGTCGAAGATCTCCTTCATCACGATGGCCGCATGCAGCCAGTGGGGACCCAATGCGGAAAGATTCGTCATATTCTTGGTGTAGATCACGATGTCGCCGGCCTTGATCTTCCCGGCATTTACATCCCGGATCATCTGATCCGAAGCTTCCTGGTAGTTGGACTGCCCGCCCTCAAAGCTCGCCACCAGCGTGAAACGGCTGCTGGCCGCCATGGCGTCATTCAGTTCCTTAACGGTTCCTCCCACCACGAAATCACCTGCCAGTCCGGACTTCCGGATCACGGTCTCCACCCAGCCGTTGCAGGCTCCCGCGGCAGAATAATCCGCCAGAAAAAATGCTTCGCGGAGGGTGTCATAGTAGGGCTCCGTCTGCAGGGTTCCCATGGACACCGTCGGAACCGCCGCCTCTGCCGGCGCCGGTACCGAAACCGTAAGAAATGCGGCCGTGAGCAGGGCTGCTGTCAGTGTTCGAATTTTCCATTTCTTCTGAAACATCTTATTACCTCATATTATGATGCCCGGGCAAGAGTATCCTTTCCCGGGCGAAACCATTTTAAAAATCAATATCATCCAGCGGATCTGCGTCCTGCACATCCGGTGTATAGCTGTCATAATTCTCCGAGAAGGGATCCGGCATGGTATTATACAGCTCCGGATGATCATAGGAGCTTGTCCGGGCCGTCTTCTGTCTCGTGCTTCTGCGAGCCCCGCTCCGTCCCCCGCGGCTGCCGGAGGAAGTGCTGTTCTTCTTTGTCATGATCGAGATCACCATGACGAAGAATGCGATCGCCGTCACCAGATTCACGATCCAGTTGCCGACCTTTCCGCCGGAGCTCTTACCGGAGAAGAGCTGGATCAGGACAACGATCAGATTCACGACAGCTATGACGGACAGCATAAGGATGATCTGTCCTCTTCTCTCCGTGAATCCGATGTACGCACCCAGACGGTCCGCCAGAATGACAAATACGGTTGCCGCCACGATGATGGAGATCATACCAGCCTGATAGGTGGTGAACGGGAACTGACCCGCCACGGCATCCAGCAGGGCAAAGGTCAGGATCATCATCGTCAGTACGAAGAAGGCAAACATAAATGCCTTGCCGCGCATACGGATCCGCTTCTTGCTGTAGTTGGCTTCCTTGCCGGACTCGTAGGACATCATCCAGAGGAATGCCACCGTAACCACCAGGATCAGAAGCATCATAAGGACCAGTGAGCCTGTTCCGCCTTCACCGACCATCTTGATACTGTAGGAGATCTTGTAGGTACCGTCTGTCAGGGTGACACCGTCCGCGATCCGCCGGCTGAGTACCAGATAAACCCCGTCGCCGACACCGTCCGCTGCTTCCGTCTTACCGGAGCCGCTCACCAGATCCAGGGATGCAATGGTCTCCGTCAGGGTCGCATTTTTAAAGAACTGCGCCGCCGAGGACAGATCCTTCGATCCGGAGACTGTCACCTCAAAGGTGCATTTCTTGCCGGGTGTCTGCAGGAAGCTGGTCTGGCTCTGCCCTTCCGTGATCACTCCGCCCTTCACCGTAACCACAGCCTGAAAATCCGCACTCTGCTTTCCGGCTTTGCCGAGGGTGACAATCGCTATGAAGATCACTGCGATCACGATCACGATCGCCGAAAAACGATACTGCTGTTTTCTGCTCATATCTTCCAAACTCCTTCTTATACCGGGACCTTACGTCCCTGTTACCGGTTTCATATCGGAATCTTGTCAGCTGAAGCTGACCAGAATCTCGCGCCTGGTCCCGCAAGCGGGACCAGGACTCATATTTACAGGATCAGAACACAGAATAGAACGAGTACAAGCGCAAGGATCGTGACAAGGATGCTCATCACATTTCCGACGCCCTCCATGCTGCTGCCGGAGGAATTCAGCTGATCCTGGTTCATCTCCTGGGAGCCGCTTTCGGACTCTTCGGTTGTTGTCTCCTGCTGTCCGGGAACACTCTCCGTTGTCACCGGCTTCGGAGCCTCCGTTACCTGTGTGGCCGCTTCCTCGGATTTCTTCTTCTCTTCCTCCGCCTTCTTCAGGTCCTCCTGATATTTCTCAGGCTCAAGACGGTACACGTAGTAGCCCGTGGAGCCGTCATCCGCGCCTGCATCATAGGAGTGCACGGAGGTCATGGGAGTATAATATTCGACACCGAAGATCGGCGCCAGCGCATGGGCGATGGAAGGATATCCGATGTAGGTGTCCCTCCAGCGGGTCAGTCCGTACTCCTTGTAATTCTCCACCCGTCCGCCGTAATTCTCTTCCATGGCGATCCCGGCGTGCAGCCAGTGGGGGCTGGGGGTGTTGTAGGGATCATTCATATTTTTGGTGAAAATGAGAATGTCTCCGGCCTTGATCTTCCCCTCATTTACATCGCGGATCATGTCGTCACTGGTATCCTGGTAATCGTTCTGACCACCTTCGCGGCTGGCCACCAGTGTGGCATACGGACTGGCCTTCAGAGCGTCATTCAGCTCCTCCACGGTCGTCCCGTCCACCACCAGTTCACCGATCAGGCCGGACTTGTTGATGACGCGCTGCACCCACCCGTTGCAGGCACCCACCTCATCGTAATCTCCCATGTAGAAGGCTTCCCGGAGCGTATCATAATACGCTTCCTTCTCGATGCCGCTATAGGAGACATCCGGCGGATTCGCTTCCGCGGTGCGGTCCCCGGCGAAGACGCCTGCCGCAAGAAATGTCGCAACGCACGCCGTAAGGATTCCTTTTTTCCATTTTCTTTTCACCATGAAAAACTTACCTCGCATACAAAACTGTAACCTCTCGCGGTTTCCCTGAGAGGTTGCAGTCTGTCAGATATCTATGATCATTTTCAGCATCCGCCTGACAGCGGAAGGGTGTTATGCATTCACCAGACTGCTGATCAGGCCCTGCAACTTATACTCGAAATCCTTGGATTTCTTTGCCGCATCCTCCAGAGACTCGCCCTTCAGACCATAGTAGAACTTGATCTTCGGCTCGGTTCCGGAAGGCCGTACACACAGCCATGCATCATTTTCCAGTTCAAAATAAAGAACGTTGGACTTGGGAAGGAAGGTCGGCGTCTCTGCACCGGTGTGCATATTCCGTACCACATCCGTATCATAATCCCGGACAGCGATCACATCGTAACCGGAAATAGATGTGGGAATATGCTTCCTCAGCAGCTTCATGATGGACTTGATCTTCTCCACGCCGTCCACACCCTTCATGGTAATGGTGCAGATGTTGTCGATCCAGTAGCCGTACTTCTCATACATGTCGATCATGGCATCCCAGAGGGTCTTGCCCTGGGACTTGTAGAAGGTTGCAGCCTCACAGAGTGCCATGGTGGCAACGATCGCATCCTTGTCCCTTGCGTGGGTACCGATCAGGCATCCGTAACTCTACTCAAATCCGACGAGATAGGTGCAGTGTACGCTGTGCTCGTAGGACAGAATCTTCTGTCAGATGAACTTGAAGCCGGTCAGACATTCTTCCATCTTCACACCGTAGGCATCTGCGATGCAGGCTGCCATATTCGTGGTCACGATGGACTTGATAAGACGGCCGTCGGAAGGAAGTCCGCGGGTTTCCTTGATCTGGGAGATCTCGTACTCCGCAAGCAGGGAACCGGACATATTTCCGGTAAGACATTTGTATTCACCGGACTTGGTATCCTTCACATAAACCCCCAGACGGTCAGCGTCCGGATCGGTTGCAAGCACCAGATCCGCATCCTTCTCCTCAGCCAGCTTAAGCGCCAGTTCGAAGGCTTCCTTTGCCTCCGGATTCGGATAGGAAACCGTCGGGAATTCACCGTCCGGAAGCTCCTGCTCCGGAACGACATAAACATTCTCAAATCCAAGCTCCGCCAGGATCCGGCGTGCCGGGATATTGCCCGTGCCGTGCAGCGGTGAGTAAACAACCGTGATATCCTTTGCATACTGATCGATGGTATCCTGATGGATCACCAGCTTCTTCAGCTCGGCGATATACGCGTCATCCACTTCCTGACCGATCACCTGATAAAGGCCCTTCTCTTTGGCCTCTTCCAGGGTGATCATCTTCGAATCCTCGATGGAGAGCTTCTTTACCTCCAGCATGATCCCGATGTCGTTCGGGGGCGTGATCTGCGCGCCATCCTCCCAGTACACCTTGTATCCGTTATATTCCGGCGGATTGTGGCTGGCAGTAATGTTGATGCCCGCAATGCATCCGAGATAGCGGACCGCAAAAGAAAGCTCCGGTGTCGGGCGAAGGGACTCAAAGCGGAACGCCTTGATACCGTTCGCTGCCAGCACGCAGGCTGCAACGTCCGCAAATTCAGGTGAGAATCTGCGGCAGTCAAATGCGATGGCTACGCCGCGCTTCTCTCCGTGTCTGGAAAGAATATAATTCGCAAGACCCTGTGTGGCACGCGCTACCACATAGGTATTCATGCGGTTGGTTCCCGCACCGATGATACCGCGAAGTCCCGCGGTTCCGAACTCAAGATCATCAAAGAACCGCTCACGGATCTCTGCCTCATTTCCTTCGATCGATTTCAGCTCCTTCCTTGTATCCTCGTCAAAGAAAGAACTGTTCACCCACTGCTCATAGGTCTCCATATAGTCAGCCATATATCATGCCTCCTGGTCATACTAATGCATAATCGGAGATATTGTACCATTTTTCAGGGCAAAAGGGAAGCCAAAATCATTTGATTTCTGCCAAAATCATGTGCAAAATTACGCAGGATCCTTCAACATATCCCACAAGAGAATCAGATATCTATACCTGTCATAACCGTCCTCATGCGGTAGCACAAGGATTATTCCCCGGAATTTCCTTCCTCCTGACGGGCGAGCTGCTTCAGGAAGTTCTCCGTCTCCCGGAGCAGCTGTTCCTTCGTATTGCGCGCAGGCTCCGTCAGTACAAAGTCCAGCAAATGCTGCAGAACCTGTCCCATGACCGGGCCTGCGGGAACCCCGAGCGTCTTCAGATCCTGTCCGCCTGCAGCCAGATCCCGGATGACAAGGGGCGCCTTCTCCTCCAGGGTCTTCTCATACATCCGGATCACGTGGTCCAGCACTTCCTGTTTCTCCGCCTGTCGATAGTCACTCTGTCCGGCAGTATCCGCCTTCCGGATCTCCAGATATTCCGGAAAATGTTCGATCCCCATCTTCGACATGCCGCGCCGGAAGCCGGCCTCCGTAAGGTCTCCCTTCAGGCCGAAATCATGCCATAGCACCAGACGGCACGCATTTTCGATGGTTTTGTTGTCCAGCTTCAGCCGCTTCAGGATCTCCCGTGCGATCGGTTCTCCGACTATGGGATGCTTCTTGAAATGATCCACACCCGCGGCATCCGTTGCCCTGCATACCGGTTTCCCGACATCATGAAGCAGCGCCGCGTAACGCATGACCTTGGTCGGCGACACATGCTGCATCACCGCAATGGTATGGTGTCCCACGTCGGTATAGTGGTATGGCGTATTCTGGGGTGTCTCCATCATCCGGTCGAATTCCGGCAGGATCCGGGCCGTGATGCCAAGGTCGTAGAGTTCCTCCATTTCCTCCGGATGCGGGGAACAGATCAGTTTCGTCAGCTCCGTCTCGATCCGCTCGACACTGACATGGGCCAGATCATCCACATGATTCCGGATCGCGGCACGGGTAGCGGCTTCTATGGAGAAACCGAGCTGGGCGGCAAAACGCACTGCCCGAAGGATACGGAGTGCATCCTCATCGAAACGGGCATCCGGCTCACCCACAGTGCGGATCACATGCTCTTCCATATCCTTCATGCCGTCATACAGGTCCACAAGCCCCTGCTCCGGATGGTAGGCCATGGCATTGATCGTGAAATCCCGCCGCATCAGGTCATCTGCAAGATTCTTTGAAAATATCACGCTCTCCGGCCGCCTGTGGTCGCTGTAATCACCGTCCACACGATAGGTCGTCACCTCATAGCCCGTGCCGTGATTCATGACCGTCACCGTTCCGTGCTGCAGACCGGTGTCGATGGTCCGGCGGAACAGCGCCTTCACCTCCATGGGCTCGGCACTTGTGGTGATATCCCAATCGTTGGGCGTCCGGCCGAGAAGGCTGTCGCGGACGCATCCGCCGACAACGTAAGCCTCGTGACCGGCTTCATTCAGTTTTCTGAGGATCCACAGGACGTCCCCGGGGATGATTATCTTCATATCGTTTTCTCCTCGTATATCATATGCGCTATTGGTTTTCCGCGGAAAGCCGGGGACAGGTGCAGTTCAACTGTACCTGTCCCCGAATGAACGTATTTAGTAAGCGCGTCCGAAGTAGACCATTTTCTTTGCTTCCTTGCCGCAGTATACACAGGTATCGGAAATGTGCTCCTGCTCGAAGGGCATGCACCGGGTGGTTGCACCGGTCTCTTCCTTGATGGCATCTTCGCAGGCCTGATCACCGCACCACATAGCCTTGATGAAGCCGGGCTTCGTCTCGATGATCTCCTTGAACTGTTCCCAGTTCTCCGCTGTGTAGGTGTGTGCATCGCGGTGTGCGCGGGCACGCTCCAGCATTTCCTTCTGAATGGTTTCCAGAAGTGCCGGGATCAGGGTCTCCAGCTCGTCCAGCTTCACGGTCTGCTTGTCGCCGGTATCTCTCCGGACAACTACGGCTTCGCCGTTCTCCAGGTCACGGGGACCCACTTCGATACGAAGCGGAATACCGCGCATTTCCTGCTCTGCGAACTTGAATCCGGGAGACTTGTCCGTCTTGTCGGTCTTAACCCGTGCGACCTTGGAAAGCTTCTCCTGCAGTGCGTCAACCGCCTCAAGGACACCTTCCTTCTTCTGCTGGATCGGGATGATTATTACCTGGGTGGGTGCGATCCTCGGAGGAAGTACCAGTCCGTCGTTGTCTCCGTGAACCATGATCACCGCGCCGATCAGTCGGGTGGTTACACCCCAGCTGGTCTGATGAACGTATTTCAGGGTATTGTCTTTATCTGTATACTGCACGCCGAAGGCCTTTGCGAAGCCGTCGCCGAAATTGTGGCTGGTTCCGGACTGCAGTGCCTTGCCGTCGTGCATAAGCGCCTCGATGGTGTAGGTTGCCACCGCACCTGCGAATTTCTCCTTCTCGGTCTTCTGGCCGCGAACTACCGGGATCGCAAGCACATCCTCGCAGAAGTCTGCGTAAACATTCAGCATCTGCTCGGTTCTTGCCTCGGCTTCCTCTGCGGTTGCGTGTGCCGTATGGCCTTCCTGCCACAGGAACTCTCTGGAACGGAGGAACGGTCTGGTCTCCTTCTCCCAGCGGACTACTGAGCACCACTGATTATATACCTTCGGCAGGTCACGATAAGAGGTGATGTCCTTCTGATAGAAATCGCAGAACAGTGTTTCGGAGGTCGGACGTACGCACATCCGCTCCTGCAGTTTGCTGGTTCCGCCGTAGGTCACCCACGCAACCTCCGGAGCAAAGCCCTCCACATGATCCTTCTCCTTCTCGAGAAGGCTCTCCGGGATCATCAGCGGGAGGTAAACATTCTCCACGCCGGTCTCCTTGAACCGTGCATCCAGCTGCTTCTGGATCAGCTCCCAGATGGCATAGCCTGCCGGCTTCAAAACCATAAAGCCCTTAACGCTGGTGTAACCGGTGAGGTCAGCCTTCAGGACCACATCCGTATACCACTGTGCGAAATCTTCGTCCATCGATGTGATGGCTTCTACCTTCTTCTTGTCGTTTGCCATTTTATACTATCCTCTTCTCTATATTTGTTTCATACATTTACTGTTTCAGACGGGAATCTCCTTCGCCTCCGGTCCGGGATTCCATACTCAGGGGCGCCGGAACACTTTCCCCGGAATGACAGATTCTACCAGTCTTCCTCTTCCGCATCGATCAGGTCGAAGGCCCTTCCCTCCGGTTCCCGGTGCAGGAACATTTTCTCTCCTGTGTATGGATGCGAAAATGTGATCAGCGTGCTGTACAACCCGATCTCGGGAGCTGCCGCTTTCCTGCCGTTTCTTCCGGCGGGACCTTTGCCGGTTTTCCCTTTGCCGTTTCCGTTCTTCCCTGAGGGCCCGTACTTCACATCTCCCCAGATTGGGAAACCGTGGGCCGCCATCTGACAGCGGATCTGATGATGCCGTCCGGTCTCCAGATGCACGAGCAGGTAGGTATATATCCCTTCATCCGTCTCGACCACATCCAGCACTTCGTAGGAAAGCACTGCCTTCTTCGCACCGGAGGTTCCTTCCGGAACCACCTTCGAGCAGTTGTTCTTCTTATCTGCCACCAGCCAGTCCGTCCAGGTTCCTTCGTCATCCGGAACCTCGCCGCATACCACAGCCTGATAGCATTTCTCGATCTTACGGTCCTGTACCAGGTCCGTAAGCTTCGCCGCTGCCTCCGGAGTCTTCGCCAGAAGCAGTACGCCCGCCACCGGCCGGTCCAGCCGGTTGATCACTGCAATGTACGGCTCCTCGTCCGTGTCACCGCGGTCGAACAGGAAGTTCTTCACGATGCTCACCATGTCCTCCCGGTTGGAGTGGTCGGACTGGGAGGGGACGCCGTAAGGCTTGACCACCGCGATCATGTAGTTGTCTTCATATACGATGTCCGGTTTCATGCTGTTCCCCGTTACTGAATTATTTGTTTGGACGCTATGCTTTGTATTAGCTAACGCGTCCCCCTGCCCGGCCCGGCGGGGC
>JAFRWY010000057.1 GCA_017437905.1 Eubacterium sp. | reverse complement strand
GAAAGACTGATACGCGCAGGCTTCTATGATTTAGCCCTTGCGTACCAGTCAGTGCACGTCAACTATTGAAACCGCCGTGTACCGAACGGTACGCACGGTGGTGTGAGAGGACGGGGGTTAATCACCCCCTCCTACTCGATCATTATTTCAGCCGGGTAAGTATTCTTACTTCGTCAGTTCGCCGATCGCCTTCTTCAGTTTGGCAATCTCCCCCTTCAACTTGGCAATCTCTGCCTTCAGGGTAGCATTCTCCGCAATCAGCTTCTCCTGCTTTGCAGCAGTAAGAAGTCCGGTCTTTTCCGCCTTTACCACAGGCTTTTTCTCAGTGTCCGCCTTCTTTGCAGCCGGTTTTCTTCCGCGCTTCTTCGGAGCGGCATTTACGGATTCGGAAGCAACAGCGGTTACTGCTTCTTCCTTCGCCGGATTTGTATCCTTTACTTCAGCAGCTTCTTTTACTGCCTTTGCAGCCTTTTTCGGAGCAGCTTTCTTTGCCGCGGCTTTCTTCTTCGGAGCCGCCTTCTTAGCCGCATCCTTCTTCGTTGATTCCTTCTTGGCCGGAGCGTCACCGGAAACCGCTTTCTTCCATGCGTTCAGCGTCGCTACGGAGATGCCCAACTCTTTCGAAGCCTTTGTTATGCCAATCTCGGCAACCTTCGTCAGAGCAGCCGCCTTCTGTTCTTCAGTATAGATCTTCTTCGCCATGTGGATGGACCTCCCAAATATTCAATATAATTCATCTTATCACAGGTGCATGGGAGAATACAATCCCCGAAATGACAGAAGAAACGTAAAAGCCGGATAGGATCGGCGGTTGTCTTTGGCGGATACGTATGATAAAATGGTTTTATCTCAGTGGGAGAAGACCACCCCGCCTCAGAGGGGGGGAATATGATATCTGTCACAGTTGGGGGTTAGTCTCACGCTGAGATAAACGCTCCGCGAGGATACGCAGAGGATTCGGATCGGAATTTTGTCAGTTAAAGCTGCCCCGGATCTTGCGCCGGGTCCCGCGAGAGAGATTTGAATCGCATAAATCGGAAAAATCATGGAAACGTGATGACTCAAAGCTGAAGGACCTAAGAATTTTCATTTATGGTAGCCAGTTGCATTTTACAAAGAACGGATATCCGGCTGCCTGGATGTTCGTTCTTTGTCTTTCCAGGTGAAGGTGCGGCCCCCGTTGCCGGGCCGTTAACGACAGAAGGGTATATCGCAGGTCGCGGAGCAGAATACATAGGGAGGACTCGGGAATGATCAGGTGGAAGAAGAAGGAAAATAAAAAAGGACGGTCCGGATGGCGCGGTTATGTTCTGGCGCTGGCACTGGCTGTCCCCGTGACGCTTGGAGCGCCGGGCGCGGATACATGGGCTGCCACGGAGAAGGGAACGGAAGCCGGGCAGGTGACAACGGCAGGGGAGATGACAGTAACCGGAAATGTTACAATCGGCAGCCGGATGCTGGGAGCTGCAGCGGATTCCGGCACGTCAACCTCCGCCTTCAGCATCGGGGATGCCGGATTGATGCTGCGGGAGAAGATGAAGCAGCGGATAACATCCATTCGGGTGATCTATGAGACGGACGGGGATTATGGTGATATCAATACCCTGGGAAGAAGAGTGCTGGCGAGCGCGTTTGCATATACGGGCAAAGCGGACGAAGGGGATTATATCGCCCTTCAGGTGGAGAATGTAAACTATACCCTGGAATGCCAGGTCAGTGGCAGTCACAGCAAATTCATCTTTGATTTTACGGTGAGTTATTACATTAACGCCCAACAGGAAGCCGAGTTCGAGGCGGATCTGGCGGACGTTCTTCAGAGCCTGAATATCCCGGACAGCGCTTCGGAATACGAGAAGGTGTGCACCATCTATGATTATGTATGCAGGAATGTGTCCTACGACAGCGAAAATATGGACAACGATGCGTATGACCTGAAATTCACCGCATACGCGGCGCTGGAGAACGGCAAGGCAGTCTGCAACGGATATGCGCTTCTGATGTACCGCATGCTGCTGGAGTCCGGTGTGGATGCGAGGATCATCGAGGGCTACGGCAACAGTAACGCCCATGCCTGGAATATCGTGAAGATCGGCGGTATTTATTATAATCTGGATGCCACCTGGGATGCGGATTTCTATACGGGGATCGAAAATACAGATTTCTTCCTGAAAGGGGAGACGAGCTTTGCCTCCGGTCATTCCCGGCGGGACGGCAGGTATGATTATACCGGCGATGCGTATAAGGCCGCTTATCCCGTGTCGGAGAATGATTATCAGCCGGAGAGCGGATGCGAGCATAACTGGGAGGTGAAGCGGGTGACGGATTCCACCTGCAAAGCCGAGGGCAGCACCCTGTACCGGTGCACGAAATGCGGTACGGAGAAATCCGAGTCCATAGCGAAGAAGGATCATACGACAGTGAAGGATCCGGCGGTAGCGTCTACATGTACGACGGCCGGAAAGACGGAAGGGTCCCACTGCTCGGTATGCGGAACGGTGATCAAGGCACAGCAGACCGTGAGCGCGAAGGGACATACGGTGGTGACGGATGCGGCGGTAGCGGCTACATGTACGACGGCCGGAAAGACGGAAGGGTCCCACTGCTCGGTATGCGGAACGGTGATCAAGGCACAGCAGACCGTGAAGGCGAAGGGACATATGGCAGTGACGGATCCGGCAGTAGCCGCAACCTACACAAAGACCGGAAAGACGGAAGGATCCCACTGCTCCGTCTGCGGCACGGTGATCAAGGCCCAGACAGTGGTTCCGAAGCTGGTGAAAGAAGGACTGGTGACAGAGAGCGGGAACACATTTTACTATAAGAACGGGAAGAAACAGACCGGATGGCAGCAGATCAGTAAGAAATGGTACTTCTTCAACTCCTCCGGCGTAATGCAGACCGGCTGGATGAAGCAGGGCGGCAAATGGTACTACCTCGGCACGGACGGTGCTATGGTCACCGGCTGGAAGCAGATCAGTAAGAAATGGTATTACTTCAAGTCTTCCGGTGAGATGGCGGCGAACGAATGGTGCAAGGGCTACTGGCTGAACAAGGACGGCGCCTGGACCTTCAAGACGAAGGCTGCCTGGAAGAAGGACAGCGTGGGCTGGTGGTTCGGTTATTCCGGATGGTACGCGAAGAGCCAGTGGCAGAAGATTGACGACAAGTGGTATTACTTTGATGCGAAGGGACATATCGTTACCGGAACCCGGACGATCGGCGGTAAGACCTACCGTTTCAACGCTTCCGGCGTGTGCCTGAATCCGTAAGACCCCAAAAGCGTAGGGATGTTTAAAGGTTGATCCGGTTCCCGGGTGATATCGGCCCGGGAAACCGGTTAATATGAGACACTGCAGGCCGGGGGAGTTTTTGTCCGGGGAACCCGGCCGCGGTTTCTGCCGCAGGGATGTGCGGATGTTGCAGGGAATTTGACAGGCCGGATGGTATGGGAGGTAAAAGGATGGGAGACAGAAGACTGCACGCGGGAGACGTGGTGAAACACTTTAAGAGAGAAACCGTGACGGAAGAAGAAGCGAAGGCGAACAAGTATCTGTATAAGATCGTTGGGATCGCGGAACACTCCGAGACCAGAGAGATCATGGTGGTATATCAGGCGTTGTACGGGGATTTCAAGATGTACGTGCGCCCGTATTCCATGTTCATGAGTCCGGTGGATCATGAGAAATATCCAAAGATCCGGCAGGAATACCGGTTTGAGAAAGTCCGGTCGGAGTGAGAAAAGTAAGGGGACGAATTTGTCCCTGAATTAACGGAAAAGAGGTTGACAGAGACCACGGGAATTGGTATAATTCACTTCATGGCGTTAAAGCGTTAAAATGATAAACTGCCGGCTCCGGAACACCGTAAGACGGGAACGGGACAGCCGCCGGTTTGTACATTTTTGTTTCGCGAATTACATGAAGGAGTTGGAACAATGGTACTCAAAATCAGTCTTCTCGTGGTTTTCTTTGCGGTCATGCTGGGAGTCGGCATATACTCCCGCAACAAGGCAAAGAATGTTAACGACTACGTCCTGGGCGGACGTACCGTGGGACCGTGGATCTCAGCATTTGCTTTCGGTACATCCTATTTCTCATCGGTAGTATTTATCGGATATGCAGGCCAGTTCGGCTGGAAATTCGGTCTTGCATCAACCTGGATCGGTCTCGGAAATGCGTTCATCGGTAGCCTTCTTGCATGGCTGGTTCTGGGACGCCGGACCCGTCTTATGTCCCAGCAGCTGGATGCAAAGACCATGCCGGAGTATTTCGGCAAGCGTTTTGACTCCAAGGCTCTCAGGATCGCGGGATCTATCATCGCATTTGTATTCCTTGTTCCGTACACCGCAGGTGTCTACAATGGTCTGTCCCGTCTTTTCGGGATGGCCTTCGATATCGACTACCGGATCTGCGTCATCATCATGGCAGCACTGACGGCGGCGTACGTGGTTATCGGCGGCTATATGGCTACCGCGCTGAATGACTTTATTCAGGGTATCATCATGCTGATCGGTATCTGCCTTGTGATCGGTGCGGTTCTTGCAGGCAAGGGCGGTTTCACGGAGGCGGTTAAGAGCCTGTCCCAGGTGGCGACAGATCCGTCTGTTACAACTGAGGCATTGCAGGATGGACAGGGACTTTTTGCTTCCTTCTTCGGGCCGGATCCGCTGGCATTACTGGGTGTCGTTATCCTGACATCGCTGGGTACCTGGGGACTTCCGCAGATGGTTCATAAATTCTATGCGATCAAGGACGAGAAGGCCGTTAAGACCGGTACCGTGGTTTCCACATTTTTCGCTATCGTGATCGCCGGTGGATGCTATTTCCTGGGCGGTTTCGGACGTCTCTTCGGGGATCAGCCGGGTGTGGTAAATACAGACGGTTCCATAGCATATGACTCTATCGTACCTTCCATGCTTTCAACACTTCCCGATATCCTGATCGGTATCGTGGTGGTGCTGGTATTCTCGGCATCCATGTCCACACTGTCATCGCTGGTTCTGACCTCCAGTTCCACTCTGACACTGGACCTGATCAAACCGCTGAAGAAGAAGCCCATGACCGACAAGGTTCAGCTTCGTCTGATGCAGATCTTCGTTGTATGCTTTATCGCGATCTCGGTTGTGCTGGCATTTAATCCGCCGACCTTCATCGCCCAGCTGATGGGTTACTCCTGGGGAGCACTGGCCGGAGCCTTCCTGGCACCGTTCCTGTACGGCCTGTATTCGAAGAATATTTCGAAGGCGGCTGTCTGGGCCAGCTATATCCTCGGTGTAGTATTCACCGTACTGAATATGTTCCTGCATTTCATCGCATCTCCGATCAATGCAGGTGCCATCACCATGATCGCCGGCCTGATCCTTGTTCCGATCGTGAGTGCGATCACACCGAAGGTGGATAAGAAGAAGGTGGATGAGATGTTCACCTGCTACGATAAGACGGTTGTCGTTCCGGAGACGGAAAACCTCGGACGGTAACGCCGCGAAAAAGGGGGACAGGTCCGATGAAAACCTGTCCCCCTTCACTTTGGTACTGCAAATCAACGCCGCCGACGGATAGCGGAAGAGTGTTTTATCTGAAAAACAGTTCTTAAACTGCAGATGTCAGCATTTCTTCTGCATTTTATGAAAAAAGTGCTTGCTTTTTTATATGTTCTATAATATAATAACCTTCGTTGTAAACACATTGGGGTATCGCCAAATGGTAAGGCAACGGACTCTGACTCCGTCATTTCAAGGTTCGAATCCTTGTACCCCAGCGAGAGACTTCGGCAGTAATGCCGGAGCCTTTTTTTGTTCGAAACCCCTTATTCTACGGGTTTTCGCAGCATTTCAGGATTCAATTCCAGGTATTTATCACCATACTTTTTCCCGGTAATTATCAGTAAAAGAATACGCGTTTTCCCGCTTTGAAACGGCTGATTTCAGGGCGAATTAGTATACAAATTAGTACACGGCCGTTCTCGGAAAGGAGAATGACATGAAGAACAAGGCGTATTTTGAATTCTATAAGGGACATGAATCCGATCAGTTCTCATTCTACCGGATTCCGAAGCAGCTGATGAAGGACAGGCGTTTTTCTGCCCTGTCGGACGCAGCCAGGATCCTGTACGGACTCCTTCTGGACCGTTTGGGGCTTTCGGCCCGGAACGGCTGGATTGACGAAAATGATCATGTATTCATCATTTACACCATTGAACAGATCCGGGAGGACCTCGGCTGGGGCCGGGATAAGGCTATCAATGCTCTGGCAGAGCTGGATTCCAGGAAAGGTATCGGCCTTATTGAGCGGGTAAAGCGCGGACTCGGGAAGCCGGATATCATTTTTGTAAAGAATTTTGCCAGCGGAGCCGTGGACGGAACGCCCGATGACGAGCATGAACCGGAAAATGGCCCGAAAAGTCCAAGCTGCAGAAAGACAATCGATTGCTGCAGCAGAACAACGACAGGCTGAGGAACAACGACAGGCTGAGGAACAACGATGGAGTAATCGAAGCCGGCACAGAGGATGGGATCTCGCACTATGACGATGAACCGGAAAACGAAGACGATTATCCATTAAGGTGGCCTGAGCCTTCGCGGACACCTGATGATTACAACTACTATTGGTAAGCATTCGACAATCAATGAATTGAAAATAACTGCTCCTTGTGGTATTCTGAACTAACCATAATGCCCTTAACGGGGTAGCTGGGGGACGTGCGTGTCTCACCCGATCTGAGCTTCGCAGAGGAGGTGAGGCCTATGAGTATTTACGAGATACTGATGGTTGTTCTCACAGTCGCAAGACTGGTGTTTGACATCATTAAGCATCGCAAAGAAAATAGAAAAGGCCGTCCTGACTCGGGCAAGTAGGTAACGGCCTTTCCGTGAAAACCAAACGCCAGATCGGGTGACGTGCACTCACCTTCCAGCTGCTTCGTTAAGGGCATTATATCATAGAATCGTATAAAGTTCAATGCATAATAAGCCCTGCATAACCCATTATTTACTTCTGATAACCCATCTTATCAAAGGTATATGACTTTCCGTCGATGGTGTAGGTTGCATTCTTTGCATACCATCCGCCGGATACGCCATACCACCAGCCCTTGGATGTTTTGTGCCAGCTGTACTTCACAGGATCACTCTGGACACCATTCTTATTGCACCACCAGCCATTAACGAACTCATTCTGAGCCACATAGCCGTCTGCCTTGAAATAGTACCAGTTTCCGTTGATCATCTTCCAGGTACTCTTCAGATACTCTTTTCCGTACAGGCCGAACCACCAGCCCTTGCTGTCCTGCTTCCATCCGATCACGGCCGCCTTCTCATCCCAGGCTCCGTTTTTTCCAAGATACAGTATCTTGCCGGAAGCATCTTTCTGATAAGCATCTTTAAGCATATGCCCTTCCTTATCGAAGAAGTACCACTTGAAATCGATCTTCTGCCAACGGTTCTTCGCATACCATCCGGAAGAATCCGCATACATCCAGTCCTTTCCGTCCTTCTTCCAGGAACCCAGCGGCTTGTAGGTCTGGCTACCATCCTTGTTATACCACTTACCATCAACCCATTCATTGGAGTACGGGCACTTGATCGTAACATCTACAGAACCCATGGGCTCAGTCTTACTGCCGTTATCCTTATGGTTTCCGTCACCTTCAATGTAGTAGTAAACCGTATAGGTACCGAAAGCGACAGCTTCCGGAATCTCTTCCGTCCACTCTCCATCTGTTCCCAGACGATACATGAAGATTCCGCCATGAACTTCAGAATTCACCAGTGCCTTTTCGGCTCCGTCATAAACCAGGCCGGATATTTCTGTTACCTTTCCGGAGGATTCAGCCTTTTCAACTGTGAGTGTTGCTGTAGCCGATGCAGCTTTGTGTGTAGCTGTCTCCGCAGTATTTACCGTAACGTTAAATGTTCCGCATTTGGTAACCGTCAGTTTCCCTTCTGCATAACTACCTTCACCTGTACCATTTTCCACGGAATAGGTCGGTGCGCCTGCACCAGACGGAATGGAGAACATTCCATCCAGAGGAATGGAAATGGCATCTGTAGTATAGGTCACTTCCTTGTTCTCATATCCGATCGTAATTCCCGTTTTCTCGTTGATCGTTATCGTGATCGGTGTTGCGGCAAGTGCGTTATAATTAGCATCTGCTGCAACGGTGACATTTACGGTCACGGTGCCTGCGGTATTGCCTGAAGTCAGCACACTGCCGTTCAGCGAGCAGCCGTTTGCGCCTCCGCTGATCGCATAGCTGACATCACCTGTCGCACCGTTCAGCGTTACATTATCTGCCAGATCGACGGTATTTCCGCCTGCCGTAACATTTGCTGTTCTTGTAACTGTTGCCGGATTATCAGCCTTGCCGACCGTTACAGTCACATCCACATTGCTCTTGGAATTATAGTTCGTTGTATCCGTAGGTGTGAAGTTCGCTTTGAATGTAGCGGCCGGGGAAACGACATTGCCCACGCTCTGGGTACTGTCGACCCATGCCCATGTACCGGCTGTGTTGCCAGTCGGATTTTTATCTTCCAGTGACACATCTGCCAGGGTCTGACCGTAGGTCGCAGACAATCCCGTAGGAGCGTTTGCGGTCGGGTCAGCCTTGGCGATGGTGTACTCCACGGACGCGGTCGCGCCGCCTACCGTGATGCTGGCCTTGTAGTCTCCTGCATCTGTAGGTGCAGTCTCTGAAGACTCTCCAAGGCTGCCGTCAGTCTTTTTCTGGTACTGCACTTTTGCCTCGCCCTGGATGCTGTTCTCATCGGTGATTACCGCTGCCTTTGCATTACCATCATAGGTAAGACTTTCAGGTGCTGCGATAGTCAGTGTTGCGACATGGTCGGTGCCACCTTCTGTGCTTGGTGGCAAATCGCAGCCGTCCGCCGTGCAGGTCGCCGTGATGGTCGCGCCGGTTGCAGAGTAGGTGAAGGCGTGGGTATGGGTAGGATTATTTTTCAAACAAGATATATTTATAATAATTGTTGCATTTCCTCTATCACTTTCATAGGGAACAATGATGGAACCTTCTCCCTCACCAGTTACCGTATATTGTAATTGGTAATTAACAGTGTCGAATCCGTCAACCTGCAAAAATGAAGATTCAGTATAGGGGTAACTTATCCAACTCTCCCAATCAGCATGTCTGTAAACAGTACATGTTCCTGAATATGGGAGTGTCGCGTTAGAGGAGGCCACGCTGCCGTAAACTGTTATCGTGTACGTGTCATTCGTCGCATACGCCGTCAGACTCATCCCCGACAGCATCCCCAGCATCATTGCCAGGCTGAGCAAGATACTTAATAATCGTTTTCGCTTCATTTTCATAAACCTTCTTCTCCTTCACTTTATATTTACGGCTGTTATGGCCGCCGCAAAGCCATATTTACATAAAAGAAACCGTCGGAACCGACAGGGCATAATAGCCCCGTCAGATCCGACGGTTATCTATCACGAATGTAATATCCTGTTCTACCCGAAAAAAGGCCGCAGTTATCCTGAGAAGCGTAGAATAGCACGGTACGGTACGGTACGGTACGGTAAAATCGTAGGCCTACTTCTCATAGCTGTCAAGTCCTTTCCCCCAAAAAAAGCAGTTTCCTGTCACTCTACAAGTAATTATAACATAAACCTGTATTCTTTGGGAGTGCCATATTGGCACACTTTAGCTGTTTTTTATGTATCGTTTATGTCCTTCGTCCACCCTTCTTTCTTTAATCCTCGGCCATAGGTCCTTTTCATCACTTAGTTCCGGAAGGGAACTCCACATCGCTGTCGCCCTGTATCTTTTCAATAAATGTAACCTCTCTTTTATCGCGTGCCGGATTAGCAATAAAATCATCAAGAGGTTTTGAAAACTCACGGATCTCATCCCAGGATTCCTGTAACAACGCAAAATAACGATAATCCTTTGCCGCATAGCGATAAGTGATATACAGTTCCTTGTTTTTTGAAGTAATGCTGCTCACAATGTTTATTCCGGCTTTGACCAGATCCTGGATCACAAGCGTAAATGCCGCGAAGTGATGAAGTTTGTTCTCGTCATTCAGAAAACTGTCAACCTGAATGGATATCTGATTCCTTCTTTCGCGGCAGATAGTAATTCCTTTGGGCAAGGGGCATGACTTCTCCCACCGCAATATTGATGCTTGTCATGATGGTATCGGCCAGTGTTTCCGCATAGAGCTTATCCATTTTTGCCTGAAGGATCCATTTCGCGTAAAGCTTCCAGATTTACATTTGTTTCTTCCTCTCGATGCTTGATATAGCTGCCTTTCCAGAGGAGATACTCATTCTGCTTGGTCTTTCGCTCGTGTTCATACGCCAATGAATACAATGCGTTTTAAGACAATGTTGCACTCTTTACACTATTCCCTGGTATAATGAATATCAATTAGGCTTCCGTCGATCGCATTGATATATACGGTCGCCAGTGTGCTGTTGTTATTCCATCGAAGATCCATCTCCCATGTCGGGACATAGGAATACTCTGTCGGATCCTCTTTCGAGGGAATTGGATAGTATATCAGCTTCATGTATTTAAGAGTAACGGATCGCCCATTTGCATTGGATAAATCCAGATTTTCGACCATATGTGATTTGAAAGCGCTGATCAGCGGGTCAAGGCTTAGGATCAGTGCTCCCTCCTCGCTTTCAGTCGGAAGATATGCGATCAGGTATTCACCGGCAATGATACCGGAGTCATGCAGATATACAGTACTTTGATTATCAATCACCCTGTTTTCATCTTCTGGTGTAAAGGAATATAAGCCGAGAAAATCCACCCCATAGTCCGAATGCATTCCTCGGGAATTCATCCGATAACCATCTACTACAGCGTCTTCATATCGGTCTTCCGAAATGGTCCCACCATTTATGAAATACACGATATATCTTGAATCATCTGCATCTGTAAATGTCATGTCATCCGGCGGGATACTTACTTGAAGTGTTTCCGAAGCAAAAGCAGAAGCCATTTCTTTTAAGGAGTTATCTTTTTTAGTTGTTCGATTCTTTTTCCCTCCCAGAATATCCTGTATTTCCCTGCCATCTGCAAGCGTCAGACCGCCCCATGAAGTATTATAAACTTCAAATTGGCTAAAGGACGGTTTGCCAATGAGTTCTCCAGGATTCTTCGGGTAGAATCGAATGATTTCGGAATGATTATCCTCCCGGAATCCGAGAATCAGCCAATAATCTGTTCCATCGTGTTTACCCTCCCAAGTGTGATAGAAGAATCCGGAACCGTCCTCCCAGGTTGGAAGTGTTTCAAAATCGTAGGATATGGAATATTTATCCTTGGTCTCGATTACATTTTCAGGATGATAAGCTCTCTGAAACGCTTCACATAGTTCTCTTAGCCGATATGCATCTTCTTCCTCGGCCTCCCGATCCACTTTCATCGCCGTATCACCGAAAAAAGCATGAATCATCTGTTCTTCCTGAATGGAATCCTTAGTCACAATATGCATTTTTCTGGTATAGAGCTGGTCCATATCCCAGGTGATCGACTGAAGCTGAATCTCTGCCGGAACATTTCCTATGGCAAAGGTCTCTTCATATACGATATCCGAATCTCCGAAGCGTGTTTTCGGAAAAGAATCAAGTCCCTGAACTACCTGTTCCTGGCCGGTTGATGTACCACCATAGTTTTCGACAGTTCCGGAGGTTGTGCGGCCGCATCCGGTCAAAATAAGCGTAAGCCCAAGTCCGATTGTAATCACTCTAAGCTTCATGTTCTGTTCTCCCCGTATATAATGATTCTGCCCCCCATGATCCATTATACTGGAAAATGTATCTAAAATGCATACATATAAGGGGTTCATAATATTTTTGTCGCATTTTGTGCTGTCACTGCGTTATTATTTATGAGACCGAAAAAGGAATAAACGGGATCTGACCGGAATATCCGTTTTGGCTCATAGTATAGTGCTATACGAGGTAGAATGAATATGAACAATAGGGAAAGGATTGAATAGATTTATCAGCTTTATGAGCAAAAAATGTATCGGATAGCTTATTCCATCCTCGGAAACTCCTATGATGCGGAAGATGCGGTGCAGGATGCATTCTTGAAATTGGTTCGTTTGGTGAAAAAGCTGGATGATCCAACATCAGTTAGGACGAAACGTTTTGTGATTCGAACGATTCAGAGCACGTCCATTGATCGATATCGCAGGAACCAAAAAGAACACAAAAATCGAACCAATCAGGAAATGGACACTACAACCATAGAAGTAATGTCTCATGAGGATCTCCTTGTGGATAAACAGGATCTTCGTACAAAATTACTGACACTACCCAAAGAACAAAGGGATGTGGTGGTACTTCATGTAATCAATGGGATGTCGATGGATGAAATAGCAAAGGAAAAGCAAGTCTTTACGGCGGCCGTCAGAAAGCGATATGAAAGAGGGATCAGGCAACTGCGGTTCACTACCGGGGAGAATTAACGAGAGGAGAGAAAAATGAAGAGATATCATATGACGGTTGAAGAGTTTGATATGATGGAGATTGAGGAAGATCATAAATTCTCGGAAAAATACCTTAAGAATAAACAACTCCTGCTTGAACGGATTCCAACTGAAAATCATGGATGGACGGGGGCTAGAATTGCTACTGCGGCAGCAGCAACTGTGCTGGTTCCTACGGTTGTATATGCGGCAGGAAGCTGGCTTGGTTTCTTTGAAGGTGCCTGGGGAAATAAGGGGAAAGAGAATTCGACCGCTTATACCGAAACGATTGAAGTTGAAGGCGTAGAGAAAAGCCAACTTCATCCGGCTATCGAGTATGAAGAACCTGATATAGACTATGCTGAACAGAAGATAGCACCTTCAGTACAGGAGCTGCCTATAAGCATTGATCTTCAAGGAACGACGCTTACGGTAAATACAGTTGTACGGGATGCTCTTGGAAATGCGGTTGTTGAGTACACATTGGAACGAGATGGCGGAATTCTGACGGGGTTAAATCAGCTTAGCAATGGGAGAACGAAATATGGAGCCGTTGATAACTATACGGTAGATTATTCCATACACTTTGCGTGCGGATTAAAAGAGGCCTGTTCAGAATATTCATATAAGGATGAGTCCCGGAGTACGGATTCAAAGTGGTATTGCTACGCTTACATAATTTATGACGAGGTCATGTTCAAAGATCATGCTAAAATGATCGTTCAATCTCTGGAGAATAGGTTAAAAGAGAGTACGGACGAGTATTATGAATACTGGCGAAAGGATTTCGAATCCCTGAACGGAAAGCCATTCACAAAAGAAGACTACGCAGAATGGCGGGAAGGGCTTAAAAAGGATTTGGAGTATTGGGAAAATCCCCCGATGGATGATCAGGGTCTGATTATAGACTATTCCCTCTTTCACAATATGGAAGATCGGGAGAAGGAGAACGGAAGCTTCAGCAGTGAGGATCATCTTGTCACCGTTCCGTTGGAGGAAAAAAGGGTTGAGACACTTTCCTTCGCAAGCGATACCGGACGCATGATTGCGGAGATTTCGCCCATATCCTTGCAATGCTCCGTAACAAGTGATTCTGCACCGGTCTCTGTTATTTTCAAGGATGGAACAGAGTACATTGTGGAAGACTCTGAAACATTAAACTATTACAACTCATTAATTTCCGGAGGAAAATGTCAGATTATGTTCAATCGGTTGGTTAAGATTGAAGAGATTGAAAAACTGGTGATATCTGGAAATGAACTATACTTGGTAAAATGATAGTTTCTATGAATAGTGCGGCCATCGGTCTTGTTACGTGTATTGTGAAACTGCAAGCGGATGAGATTTATCTAAAAATGAGTCCAAACAATAAAAAATTCCTCGTTTCTGAATCTGATTTCCTATCGTCTTAAGGAAGCGGGAATGTCACCGGCGGATCAGTGCTATTTCTGGATGAATGTGGATCTGTCCATCACACCGAGAACTGATTTTACCCAGATCGCACAGATTCTTCCCTGGTCTTTGAAACAGACCGGTTTCGAGCAGTATATGGATGCTCTGAACAAGGCGATCGAGGAAACCGGTATCGCCGGAGAGAAGGTTCCGAAGAAGATCTTCCGCCGGAATACGTTCCGGATCACCTGTACCGGCTTCCGCCGGGACACGGAAGTGCTCTTCATGATCAATGAATTCCCGGGGGGATTTGTCCCGGGGGGGCGTTCTGCCGGAGAAAGAATTCCGCCGGATCGGTTCTTCGGGCATAAAATATCCGGAATGATGGAAACTCTCCCGGCATTTTCGGTTTATTTATGATATAAATCAAAAAATGTTGCTGTTTTGGTCATCAAAGCGACAAACGAGATATGAAAAAGATATAATTTCATGTTTCACTTGTATTATATTGGGTTTACTAAGAAATCTGACCCGGGGTACAGAAAAGGACAGTATGGCCGGAAACTGCAGTTCCGGTTGTACAACAGATGGGGATGGCGTGTTTTGGGGCATGCCGTACCTGTACAGAAGTATGGGGTTTCCCCAGCGCATAAAGCATTCAGCCGGACGGAGGGTGCGATGCAGTCTGCGGCGTAACAGATGCCGCACCTGACAGCGCTTCTGAATGATATGCGGGGGAAGTACAAACTATAAGGAGATTTTCAAATGAAAAGGAAGGGTTTTTTAGTAATGGCAATGGGTGCCCTGCTTGCAATCGGAAGTCTGCAGGTCGGAAAGGCACCGGAAGCAGAAGCAGCGTCTGCATGGAACGGTTCCCACTACGGGATGGATTTTGACTATGATGATACGGGCAAGTTTGAGAAGTCCAACTGGTCCAACGGTGACATGTTTGATTGCACATGGAAGCCGGGAAATATAAGATTTAACGGCGGACAGATGGAGATCACCATTGACAGAGACTGGAGCGGTTACACGGCAGGAGAGTATCGTACCAAGGAGTATTTCGGCTATGGCCTGTATCAGGTCAGCATGAAGCCCATCAAGAATCCGGGTGTGGTTTCGTCCTTCTTTACCTACACGGGTCCCTCCGACGGAACCCAGTGGGATGAGATCGATATCGAGTTCCTGGGCTATGACACAACGAAGGTTCAGTTCAATTACTACACAAACGGTGTGGCAAATCATGAGTATCTTTACAATCTCGGATTTGACGCATCCCAGTCCTTCCATACCTACGGCTTCAACTGGTCCCAGGGTGCGATCACATGGTATGTTGACGGCAAGGCAGTTTACACTGCAACCCGCGACATCCCGAAGACCCCCGGCAAGATCATGATGAATGCATGGAACGGCAAGGGCGTGGACGACTGGTTACGTCCGTTCAACGGCAGGACCGGACTTACCGCTTACTATGACTGGGCATCTTATGATTCCCCGTCCGCAACCTCCGGATCCTCCAACAACAACAATAATAACAACAACACATGGAATAACAATAATAACAACCAGAGTCAGTCCTCCGGCGGTGCATTTGACAGCAGCAAGACCTACAAGATCATCAACTTCAACAGCGGCCTTGCAGTTGACGTGGAAGGCAACCGTCAGTACAACGGTGCGAACGTTCTGCAGTATCAGTACAAGGGCTCCAATAACCAGAGATGGTCCATCGAGCGGCAGTCGAACGGATACTACATCATCAAGAACCGTTCCACCGGCAAGGCGCTGACTGTTCAGGACAATGCGACCTGGGACGGTGCAAATGTGTGCCAGTGGGATTACTACGGAAATGCAAGCCAGGAGTGGAGCTTTGTTGCAGCCAAGAGCAACACCTACAAGATCGTGAACAAGGCAAGCGGCAAGTGCCTCAACATTTCCTGGGGAAGCAAGAGCAACTCCGCAAATGTCGAGCAGTATAAGGATGCAGGCAGTGACGCGGAACTTTTCTGGATTGACACTGCAAACTAAAAGTAAACAGAACCTCCACGGTAACAAGGAGACAGGTACAGGGATATTGTACCTGTTTCCTTGTTTTATGCGATCCGGCCTGCCCCGAAACCTCCTTCTGCCATAGACACGCACCCATGTGATATGGTATAATTAAGTGCTTATGGGTCAGGGTATCTGTGGTGAGGGGGCTCGTTATGGATCAGGAAGGAATGCGTCATAATCTGACAGAACAGTTTACGGAGCGGATGTCCGGCGGGGCATTTGCATATCGTGCGTCCGCGGGACATGAGCTTCTGTTTGCGAACCAGAATATGGTGCGTCTTTTTGAGTGTGCGGATTATGAGGAATTTGCGAAGTATGTGGGCAACAGCTTCGACGGTATCGTGGATGAGGCACAGCTGGGTGCGGTCCAGAAGGAGATCGAGCTGCAGGTGGACAGTGCACAGAACCGCTCGGGTCACATTATCTTTAATATACGTACAAAGCATGGAAATGTCCGTCTGATCGAGGATCACTGGACCTATGTGTCCGATCCGGAGGAAGGGGACATTTTTTATGTGTTTGTTGTTTCCAGGGAGTTTGAGATGACCGGTACGGATCTGGATCCGGTCACCGGGCTGTACGGAAAGAATGAGTTCAGCAGCTATGTCTCCGGTCTGATGCGTCGTACGGAGGGACGGGAGCTGACGGACTATGCGATCCTGTATATCAATCTGGTGAATTTCAAGCTACTGAATATCAATCGCGGCGTGTCGGAGGGTGACAAATGCCTGCAGGCCGTGGCAGAGGTGCTCCGGGAGGAGTTCAGGGATTCCTTCATCGCCCGTCTGGGGGATGATCATTTTGCCATTCTGGTAAAGTATGACGGCGTGTTCCAGAGGATCACGGAGACAGAGAAGCATTTTATGGATAATTACGGTATCCGGAACAATGTCAGCGGAAAATGCGGCATCTACCGGATGGTCCCGAATCCGGATCTGGACGTGGAATCGGCCATCTCGCTGGCGAAGGTGGCCTGTGATTATATCAAGCATGACAGCAAGAAGAGCGTCGTAGAGTATTCCCAGGAGCTGGCGGAGGAGATCACCACCAGAGAGTACGTACTGCGGAAGGTGGATGAGGCCATCGCAAATGACTGGATCAAGCTCTTCTTCCAGCCGGTGATCCGTGCGCTGACCGGCGAACTCTGCGGCATGGAGTCCCTGGTCCGCTGGGACGATCCGGAGATCGGTTTCCTGCTTCCGGGTAAATTCATCGAGATCCTGGAGACGGAGCGGGAGATCACGAAGCTGGACTGCTACGTGGTGGACAAGGTCTGCCGTCTGATCCGCGAGCGGTCGGATGCGGGGCTGCCCATGGTTCCGGTGTCGGTGAATTTCTCGCGTCTGGACTTTATCATGAGGGATATGCTGTCGGTGGTTGAGGAAGCGGTTTCGAAGTATGATATCCCCCGGGATTATATCCATATCGAGATCACGGAAAGTATGATCGCTTCGGATGAGGGTCTGATGCGGGACGTGATCAGCAGCTTCCGGAAGGCCGGATACGAGATCTGGATGGATGACTTCGGCAGCGGCTATTCGTCTCTGACGCTGCTGAAGGATTATCAGTTTGATATGTTGAAAATGGATATGCGGTTCCTGACTCCATTTACGGAGAAATCCAGGGACATCATGCGTTCCGCCATCACGATGGCGAAGGATATCGGGATCCGGACGTTGGCGGAGGGCGTGGAGACGGCGGAGCAGGTGGAATTCCTGAAGAGTGTCGGCTGCGGGCGTCTGCAGGGATATTTCTACGGAAGACCCGAGCCCATCGAGGACATGTTCCTGCATATGCAGGAGAAGGGTGTGCTGGTGGAAACACGGAAATGGAGACATTTCTATGATGTTGCCAGCTTCCAGGTCCGGGTGACGGATACTCCGCTGGAGGTGATCGAGGATGACGGGACCACCTTCCGGACCCTCTTTATGAATCAGGCCTACAAGGAGCAGATCCTTTTTACGGATCTTTCCCTGGAGGAGATCGACCGCAGACTGTACCGGTCCGATCCCCAGATGCTTCCGAAATACCGGGAGTTTGCGGACAATCTGGAGCGGACGGGAAAACTGGAAACATTTTACTATACATACAATGGCGATTATCTCTGCCTTCGTGCACAGGCACTGGCGGAGTGCAGCGGGCATCACATCATCCGGGCATCGATCTTCAATCTGACGCTGGATCCGAAGACCAGCGAGATCGAACGTCTGGACAGCAAGCTGAGGGAGATCAATCTGCTGTTTGATGAGGTGCATCTGGTCAATCTTCAGGAAGACCGGCTGAAATCCCTCCTGGGGACCTTCAAATACATCAACCGGGAGCAGACCGAGTCGCGGAATGTATATGAAGTCCGGGAACAGTTTATCGATAACGTCCTCTTCCCGACGGAGAAGACGAAATTCCTGAATTTTACGGATCTGCTGACGATCCGGGAGAAGATCGAGCAGAGCGGAAAGGATTATATCACCGAGGTATTCCGTTTCAAGCAGCCCAATGGCATGTATGAGCGGAAGGAGGTCAATCTTATGAAGATCTCCGGCTCGGAAGGCAGGGAATACCTGTACTGCGTACGTCCGTACCAGACCACGGTCATCGGTATGGAACGGGAGAATACGGAGGTCCTTCGTCAGACGGGAGAGCAGGATCCGGATGCGCCCAGACGTGCGGAGTATGCCAAACTGTGGGAGAACGTTGTCTGGAACTCCACTCTGAAAATGTTCTGGAAGGACAAGAAGCGGAGATTCCGCGGTGTCAGCCAGTCCTTCCTGGATTTTTACGGCATGGATTCCGTGGATGATGTGCTCGGTAAGACCGATGAGGAGATGCACTGGCACATCAATGATGATCCGTATCAGACGGATGAGTGGGAGGTGCTGCTCCGGGGCAGGAGGATCCAGGATGTACCGGGACAGTGTATCGTCCAGGGCGTTGTCCGGGATATCCTCTGCAGCAAGATCCCTGTATATGAAAACGGCAGGATCGTGGGACTGATGGGATATTTCGTGGACCGTGCAGAGGAACTGCAGCGGATCCGGCAATCCGTGGATGCATCGGAACTGGATCCCGTGACGGGACTGATGAAGGCTCACTCATTTGTCGAAACCATGATCGATTATGCGATCCGCTACAATGAAAAGGGCCTTGGCTATGGCCTGATCATTCTCCGGAGCGAGAAGCATTCCCGCATCGTGTCCACTTACGGAGCGGCTTTCGGAGACCGTGTACTGAAGCGGATCGGACAGGAGATCGTTATGGTCACGGGTCAGTCCGCGGCAGTATCCCGGCCGAGGGATGCGGTCTTTGCGGTTCTGGCATATTTTGAGACCAGGGAACAGATGACGGAACTGGAAGAGAAACTGAAGGAACGGTTGAAGGAGATCAATCAGGTAGACGGCAATCCCGTGACGCTCCGGCTCCGGACGGCTGTATCCTACCGGACCGACGAGGGGATCACGGACGAGAATATATATGAGCAGACGCTGCAGAGAGTGAGATGAGCAGGGAATTATGCTGCGACCGGCGGCGGGGGTGGATCGACATGAACGGGATGGTATGATCGCGACCGGCGGGGGTGCGTCGTCGTGAACGGAATGGTATGATCGCAATTGGCAGCGGGGATGATCCTGCGGCATCTGTCCACATGTTACGGCAGAAGGGACCGCAGGAAGATTGAGGAAAGAACATGCTGGAAATAGGAAAATGGAATGAACTGCATATTGACCGCTTCAAGGATTTCGGAGCCTATCTGTCGGACGGACAGGAGGATGTTCTGCTTCCGAAGAGCCAGGTGCCGAAGGGGGCGGCTGTGGGTGACACGCTGAACTGCTTTGTATACCGGGATTCGGACGACCGGCTGATCGCCACCATGCAAAAGCCGTATATCACCTGCGGTGAGATCGGGTGTCTTACCGTAAAGGATGTGACCGGGATCGGGGCCTTCCTGGACTGTGGTCTGGAGAGAGACCTCTTCCTGCCCTTCAAGGAGCAGACCACGAAGCCGGTGCGGGGGAAGGCCTATCCGGTACGGATGTATGTGGATAAGACCGGACGGCTGGCGGCATCCATGCGGCTGTATGAGCATCTTTCAACGGAACATCATTTCCGGAAGGGGGATCATGCAAAGGGTGCGGTCTATCAGGTGCGGCCGGGCTTCGGGGCGCTGGTGGCAGTGGAAAACCGGTACAGCGGTCTGATTCATGCCAGCGAACTCTTCGACCGGATCGCCGTGGGAGACCAGGTGGAGGTGCGGATCGTGTCGGTGCGGCCGGACGGGAAGCTGGACCTGGCCCTTCGGGACGCCATCCCGCAGCAAATGAAGGAAGATGCGGAAATGGTCCTGGATGTGATCAGAAGCTACGGAGGGACGCTGCCTTTCACGGACAAGGCGGATCCGGAGCGGATCAAGGCGGAGTTCGGACTCAGTAAGAATGCTTTCAAGCGCGCCGTAGGACGGCTTCTGAAGGAGGGGAGAGTGCGGATCCTGGAGGATTCGATCGAACTGACGGAGCAGGCGTAGCGCAGGATCTACAGAGCGAAGGATCTGCAGAAGGAGGGATTCTTCGGCCTATGGCCCCGGAATGACATGAAACCCCGTTATCAATAGCGATGAAAAGTGATAAGGAATAATATATAAAATCAATATAACGAATTATCTGGAAGGAGAAATGACAACATGAAGGAGATTGTATCAACACCCAAGGCACCTGCGGCAATCGGACCCTACTCCCAGGCAGTGAAGGTCGGGAACCTGGTATTTACTTCGGGCATGATCCCCATCGACCCGGCTACCAATACCCTGGTGGAAGGCGGGATCGAGGTGCAGGCAAAGCAGGCCTTCGAGAACCTGTCGGCACTGCTTACCGCATCCGGCAGCAGCCTTCCGCAGGTGGTAAAGACCGTGGTGTTCATCAGGAATATGGATGATTTTGCAAAGGTAAATGAGATATATGCGACCTTCTTTACGGATAACTTCCCGGCCAGAAGTTGCGTTGAGGTGGCACGCCTTCCGAAGGATGTGCTGATCGAGGTGGAAGCGATTGCGGAGATCTGAGAGGATACAGTAACCGGTGATCCGGGCGGAGCGGTTGCAGCAATCCGAGAGGATACGGTGACCGGTGATCCGGGCGGAGCAGTTGCAGCAATCTGAGAGGATACAGTGACCGGTGATCCGGGCGGAACGACTACGGAGATCTGAGAGGATATGCGAGTCGGAGCATACGTTGACCGACGATCCGGGTGGAGCGGTTGCAGCACTTCGGGAAGCAGCGTCCAGGGAAACGTTACGGAATCAAAGGAAAGATTCAGCAAATAGTGTGTGAGAGCGGAGGAGGAAGATACAACATGGCAGCCATACGTACGTATGATGCAAATACCATCGGAAGCCAGGAGGTGCTGGCTGCAGTAAAGAAGCGACAGAAAGGACCGATGATCCTGTTCTGCATCCTGGCGGGAATCCTTCTCGTACTGGGAATCCTGGGACTCATCATCGAAAACTATGTACTGTTTGCAGTCATGATCATTTTCATCCTGCCCTTCCTGATCCCGGCGATCATCTACATATATCGATTCACGCATCCCATGAAATGCAGTCCGCTGAAGAAGCGGCCGGTGGCACTGCAACAGGCGGACTGGATGTTCCGGAACATCGTTTTCCAGAATGATCTGGTGGTGGTATCGCCGAATTTCTTCGCACCGAAGACGGACATTTCCTCCATCATTCCCGTGCAGGAGGTGCTGATCACCTATAAGCGGGTGGTGCAGACCAACTTCACCACCATGTATTTCTGGGTGATCGAAACCGTGCGGCAGACGATCCAGATTCCGTACCTGAAGGCAAATGAGCAGCTGGTGTCGGAATCGCTGGACGCGATCGCACCCCTTTGTCCCCACATCCGGGTGGGGCATAACCCGGAGAACCTGAAGTATAAGGAGTATATGAAAGCCATGTGGGAGCAGACCCAGGTGAACCAGGGTAACATGAATACCTGATGTACACGGTGACAGGCGGACTGCGGATGCAGGAAGTCTTCGGCGTTGTACGGAATACATAACAAAAAAGAATGCCATTCCCTGCTGTACGGCCGGGAATGGCATTCTTTTTGTGTCGTGCGCCTGGCGGCGCACGTTTCTAACGGGTGAAAGTCCCGAATCCGCCCGGTAGTGGGAAGGATACAGCCGAAGGCAAGGGTGTCCGCCGCGAGGCGGAATCTGAAGGAAGCCGGATGTGGGAACAGACTAACCATG
>JAFRWY010000056.1 GCA_017437905.1 Eubacterium sp. | reverse complement strand
TGTAGATCTCCGTCACGGTACAGAGTGTTCGTGCCGTCTGACTCCAGATGGCATTCTCATCCGGGGTTTCGCCCCAGAAGACCGCCATATGGCAGTCCTGTCCGGACTTCCAGACCGGCGCCAGATAGAAGATATTTCCCTTCTTCGCCTTTCCGCTGGCCAGAAGCTCCTTCACCGTCTTGAAATGCTCATACCGGACCACGCCTCTGGTGGCCAGCATCAGATAATTGTCCCCGTTTCCGTAGCTGCCGAACCGCCCCATGTCGGATACCCGGGAGAGATCTCCGCCGGAATAGGTGACCAGACTGGATATAAAGCCGGTACAGTTCATGCCTCCGTCCTCACCGTACAGACCGTACGGCTGGATCAGTTCCTGGGGATCTCCGGTGTATTTCAGGCTCCGGTAGGGGGTCTTGAAATAATAATCGGAGAAATGCTCCAGCATATATTCATAGATATTCTCACACTTCAGGTACTGGTCGATGGTCGGTTTTCCATAGACCCTGGCTCCGCTGGCCGTGAAAAAGATCTTCTCTCCGTCGATCTCCACAAACTGACCGGTATAGAACGCTCCGTCGGTACCGGCATAGTAGGATCTGCCGTCCAGCTCCATCCAGCCTTCCTCCCGGCGCGTATTTCCCTTCTCATCCGCGTAGAAGAGCCGGTCTTCATATGTATAAAAGGAAGATGTGACAGCCTGTCCTTCTTCATTTACGTAACAGGTCTTGTCCCCTCTCGGTACCTGCCGGTTTCTGGCCACGGTTCCGTCCGGTTCCCCGTAATAGGCGGTGCCGTCAACCTCCTGCCAGCCGGAGCCCGGTGACAACGTTCCGTCCTCTGCCGCTATACATAGCTTATCCTGATAGAGAATCGTCTTTCCCTGTACCAGATGTCCATCCGGATCCAGGTAGTATTCCTTCCCGCCGGAGGTAGCCTTACTGTCACTGACGAACTTTCCGTCCTTATCTCCGTAATACGTTTCTCCGTCGACGCTTAAGAAGCCCTTTCCTATGGTCACCTCGCCGTCTTCCGCGATATGGTACAGTTTCCCGTCCATCAGCAGATTCTTCCCTGCGATCAGGACACCATCCTTATCGAAAAGATAGGTCTTTCCTTCAATCTCGATCATCTGATCCAGGATCAGACGTCCGTCCTCACCTACGTAATAACGCTTGTCATTTGCGGAAAGCCACAGATTCTTCTGAAATTTTCCTTCACTGTCATGATAGACAGAACCGTCGGTCGGAATAAACTCGTCCTTCGGACGTTCCTTCTCTTTCAGGGTAAGCACGGTGATGACTACCAGAAATACGACGATCAGGCCCACCAGGATCCATATGATCCTCTTCAGATGTCGAAGTACACGTTCCATGCTCTCCCCCCTAAAAACCAATCTTCATTGTACCATAAAGAGAATCCTCGTTCAATAAAGAAAAGAACCCGTCAACAGACGGGTCCTTCTTCTTAAATCTTCTGATATTCCGGATACGATCACTCCAGTACGTAGGGGATCAGTGCGATCTGACGTGCACGCTTTACAGCTACAGTCAGTGCTCTCTGATGCTTAGCGCAGTTGCCTGTGATCCGTCTCGGAAGGATCTTTCCACGCTCGGAGATGTACTTCCGAAGCAGATTTGCATCTTTATAATCAATCACCTGTGACTGATCGGCGCAGAACACACATACCTTCTTACGTCTGCGCATCGGTCTTCTTCTCATAGGAGCAGCATCCTTCTGCTCTGTCTTATTGTAAGGCATAACGTTCCTCCTTTTTTACTTAAAGGGCAGGTCATTCTCGATGCCGTCCGGAATGCTCATGAAATCATCTGCACTTGCATTCTGCGGTGCCGGTGCTGCAGCCTGCGGCTGATAGCCGCCCTGTCCGCCACCCTGTGCGGCGTTCTTTGACTCTGCAAACTCAATCTCTTCTGCGATCACGCGTACAGCGTACACCTTCTCGCCGTTCTTGTTCGTATAATTATCGTTCTCGATCCGTCCGGTGAGAGCGATCTTGGTTCCCTGCTTCAGATAACGTTCAACGAATTCGCCCTGCTTTCCGAAGGCTGTGCAGTTGAAGAAATCCGCAGTATTGTCATTTCCGTCCTGGTTGTTGCTCCGCGCAAATCTGCGGTCAACGGCGATGGAGAAACGTGCGATCGCAAGCTGGTCTCCATTTCTGGACTGGGTATAACGAACCTCGGGGTCTCTGGTGAGACGCCCCATCAAAATCACCTTGTTCATAATGAAACCTCCAATAAAATGCTTATTCAGCGTCCGGTTTCACAATCAGATAACGGATGACATGATCCTGAATACGAAGCTTCGCTTCCAGCTTTGCGGGCATATCTGCCGGTGCATCGAACTGGATGAAGTAGTAGAAGCCTTCCTTCATGTCCTGAATCTCGTAAGCCATTCTCTTACGGCCCTGATCATCAATGTTCGTGATGGCTCCGCCGTAACGCTCGATCCGGCTCTTCACCTTCTCAAGAACAGCTTCCTTTGCGTCATCATCAATTCTGGTGCTGATAACCAACGCGAGTTCATACTTGTTCATCTTTTGCTTACCTCCTTTTGGTCTGATGGCCTCTGCCTTATGCAGAAGCAAGGATATGGATCGAAAATGATCCTAAACTATCACAGAGTTCGATAATACCATATCGAACTCTGTAAATCAAGCACTATTTTCTATTTTCCCGAAAGGGGGAAGAGGTAGATCTTCTGGATCGGGTAGATCATGGTGATCTCGGTGATCGCATTTCCTCTCAGATCCGAATTCCAGAACTTGTTGTCCGAGGAATCATCTCCCCAGAAGAAACCGATATGACAATCCGTGTTCTCCGCGGACCAGTCCGGTTCCAGATACAGGATATCACCCTTCCGTGCCTCGCCGCTGGCCAGCAGTTCCTCCACGGAATCAAAGGTAAGACACCCTACCGCTCCCTGATTGGCCAGTTTCCAATAGCTGACCGCATTTGCATAACCGCCCCACTGTCCCTGAGCCGTCAGGATGGAGAGGTCACCACCGCAGGACTTCATGACATGGGACACAAATCCCGTACAGTTCATGCGCCCATCTTCACCATACTCGCCATACGGATGAAGCAGATTCTCCGGATTGTCAAATGAATAAGAACCGATCAGAAACTCCGTCTTCAGATAATAATCATTGCAGTGGTCTTCCAGCCATTTCACGACACCGGTTGCCCCAAGGTACTCATCGATCGCCGGACTGCTGAGGGAGTAAACCCGTTCCGGCTCCTCCTTCTTTGCCTCGGTTGTCATTTCCTCGGTACTCTGGGTCGTAGCAGTGTCCGGGGCTGCCGTTGTTCCTTCCGGTATCTTCACCGGCACACTCTCTGAAGCAGTCTCCGTATTCAGTCCCACCGGACTTTGCTGCTGTTCCTGCGACTGGGTCTGATCCACCGGCGGCTGCATTTTCTTCTTCTCCGCCGGAACAAAGATTCCCAGGATCAATATCGTCACAACCAGAAGCGCTCCTGCTGCGATCAGAAGATACTTCATGTATAAATCCTTCATGTACGAATTCCTTTTCTACTTTCTGATAACCACTTTTGTACCAAGCGGAACTGTATCATAGAGATACTTTGCATCCTCCAGATGCATACGGATGCATCCGTGAGACGAAGGCGTACCCATGGTCCGGTCGGCACATACCTGCGGACTGGAGGTCTGGGTGTACGGTGACGAATGGAACAGATACTCGCCTCCGATGAAACCGGTTGCGTACCAGCAGCGATAACCGAAGCTGTCGAAATACAGATCATGAATCGTCGTCCGGTACTCACCTGTGGGAGTCGGATGTGCACTTGTTCCCGTCGAGCATGTGAACTCTCTCTGGAAGATCCAGTTGTTCTGGGATCCCTTATACAGCACCGTGATCTGCTCGGAAAGATCCACCATGATCAGGTACTGGGTGTTGCTGGAATATTGCTGTGCATCGGCATATGTGCTGCCCGCATAGATAGCCCCGGTGGAATCCGCTCTGTACCGGTTTCCGTCTACAGTCACTTCCTGGTTTACAACGATCACGCCGTTGGCCCCGGCATAATGAAGCGTCTGATCCGGCAGCTTGAAAAGGCCCTTCAGCAGCTTTCCATCCTCACCGAACCCGTAGTATTTGCCATCCACACTTACCTTTTCAGAACGGTAAAGAATTCCGTTTTCTCTTGAATAATACCAGGCTCCCTGATATTTGATCCAGCCTTCAACCTTGCGCATCACGCCTTGTTTATTGAAGAACCGGAGTCCCTTATTCACCTCGAATATACCTCCGGTCAGGGTTCCGTCCTCACCAAGGTAATACACCTCATCCTTCCATACAGCGCTGTTCTGTCTCAGAACACCACCCTTATCACCATAATACCAATTCCCGTTATACTGAACCCAGCCGGCAGTCGTCTTGGCAGAACCGTCCGCCTTAAAATACATCAGCTTTCCGTCCACGGTACGGATACCGCCCGTAAGCTTACCATCCTCCCCGAGATTATACTTTGTGGATTTCCAGGTGATCACCTGATCCGTGATCAGACTTCCATCCGAATCAGCATAATACCATGCGCCGTCATACTGCACCCAGCCGGCTGCATTTCTTGCCTTGCCGGCCTTATTGAAGTAACGGAGTTTTCCGCCCACCTTAAAGATCCCTTCTTCAAGCGTTCCTTCATTTCCGACATAATACAGCGAATCACCTTCACTTATGATCTTATTCTTTGCGATCGCTCCTGCAGCTTCCGCATAATACCATACGCCGTCAACCTTGACCCACTGGTTGTTCACGGCTTCACCCTGCTCATTAAAGTAGCGCAGTTTTTCGCTTACGGTATGCAGACCACCGGTCAGAGCCCCGTCGTCCCCTGCATAATAAACCAGGCCACTGCTCCAGAAGCCCATATTTCTGCGAAATGTACCGCCGCTATTGGTGAAATACCACTTGGAGTCCTTCTCAAACCAACCGGATTTCGTACGTACCACGCCGTTTTCATCTGCGTAATACAGTTCTCCTTCCGAGGTGAAGAAAGACACCTGCATCACACCTTCAGATCCCATGTAATAGGTTTTGTTCTTCCATGTAACGAACTGATCCTTAAGAACGCAGCCTTCCTCGTCCGTAAAGTACCACTTTCCGTTGATCTCGGCCCATGCATTCGTCACCTTCTCTTCCGTTCCCACGTTGAAGACATAGGTCACACCGTCAATCTCACGGAATTCCCTCTCCGCAGCCGCATAGGAAACCGGACCTTTCAAAAAGAAAGCACAGATCAGGAAACCGATCAACGCCGGGATCAGTTTATAAGAAACACGTCTTTTCATGCCTTATCCTTACCCTTTCAAAGACTTCACAACATGATTCTTCATTATACACCATAATTATGTAAAGTTTCAATAGTTCATATTACATAAAAAAAGCCCTCTTGCAGGCAATAAAAAAGTGCCCAGAGCCGGAATCGAACCAGCGACACGAGGATTTTCAGTCCTCG
>JAFRWY010000055.1 GCA_017437905.1 Eubacterium sp. | reverse complement strand
TATAGATCCTTGAAAGAAGAGCGGAGAAGGAGGGATTTGAACCCTCGCACCGCTACTAACGGCCTACTCCCTTTCCAGGGGAGCCCCTTCAACCACTTGGGTACTTCTCCTCATAACTCCAAACGCTTGATCTCTTACCTATGAAATTAGGCGAGCGGAGAGAATGGGATTCGAACCCATGCGCCCTTGCGGACAAACGGTTTTCAAGACCGCCTCGTTATGACCACTTCGATATCTCTCCATGTTCATACTTGCTCGGCGCCGTTAATTTAGCGCAAAAATAATTGTCGCTGTCGCCAGCGGCAAGGACTATATTAACAAAATGGAATGTCAATGTCAACAACTTTTTTAAAGTTTTTTCAGGGTAAAAGTGCATGAAAAAACGCCCGAAAATACGGTAGTTTCGGGCATTTTTTAGCGGCCGCGACAGCTCTACCATATCTTGCGGTCACTTCATACTTCTGTCTATATCTAGGCCGGATTTCTCCGTCATCTGCCTTCTGACTTCCGTAACGTACCATTTCCGGGGTCCTTCCGCCGGGAACCGCACCCATCTCCCGGTAACCATACACCGACGCTCGGATCCATAACCCTTCCACCAGGAACCGTACCGTTCTCCCGGCAGTCATACACCGACGCTCCGGATCTATATTCCTTCCCTGTCAGAAATGCAGCACCGGCAGGGTCGGCTCCTCTTTCGGTTCGGTAAGCTCCGGAAGATCTGCGACCGCACGGAACTCTCCTCGATGCACGCGCACCGGAACCCCCTCCCTATGCAGGACCGCATCCACATACTCTGCAGGACTCTGGATCCGTTCCGGGAAGAGCATCCCTCCCATGGCATCTTCATGGAAGAAATGAATATCCGACCCGGCCGTCATGGGCACCTTCAGCTCCAGTGCATACTGATAGGCCAGTGCGTTCTGGTTGTCCGGATTGGCGGAATTGAAGACCTCGATCCCGTCACAGATCGCCGGGGTCAGCCGGATGTCCTTCAGGTAGTTCCTCTCACGATACGGGTGTGCCTGGATCATGATGCCTCCCGCCTGATGTACCCGCCGGTACACCTCCTCTTTGGAGCAGCGCATGATATCATCATTATGAAGAAGCCAGGTTTCGTCCACACCGTAGATCAGGTACTCATCCCCGTGGAAGTTGTACTCCACACCGAAGAGGACATCGAAATCCTTGCCCCGGGCTGCTTCCAGCGCTTTCCGATACCCGGACACATAACGCTCCACCTTCTTCTCCCATGGGAAATGCTGCGGCACGCAGCTATTTCCGTTAAAGAAATGATCCGTCACGAACATGCCGGAAAAGCCCCGACTCATCATAAAATCGATGTAGTCGGAGCCTGAAACCCGGCCGCAGGCACTTGCCTCGGACGTATGCAGATGTGTTTCATAAAGATATCCGGTCATATAGATCCTGCATTTATACTTAGAATTTCCGGTTTCCTGCGCCGGTCATATAAATCCCGTATTGATATCAACTTCATCCTCACCACCGAGATACATACCGCCAAAGGGCTCCAGCGGATTCAGGGGTTCGATCGGTTCGATCGGCTGGATCTTGCTCTCCCTGATCTCCTCCTCCACCTTCTCCGCGCTTTCCGAAACCACTTTCTCTACGTCCTTCTCTTTGGTTTTCTGCCCCGGCTTCAGGAATCTTTTCCCGAACCCCTTTTCAGACCGTTTTGTAGATTCTTTTACGGATTCCTTCCCGGATCCTTTTACAGATTCCTTCGCAGATCTCTTCCCGGATCCTTTTACAGATTCCTTCGCAGATCTCTTCCCGGTTCCTTTTACAGATTCCTTCGCAGATCTCTTCCCGGTTCCCTTTGCGGATTCCTTCGCAGATCTCTTCCCGGACCCCTTTGCGGATTCTTTCTCAGAATCGTTCTCGGATTCTTTCTCGGACTTCTTCACGGATCGCTTTAAAGCCCGCTTCTCCTTAGCATTTGCCGGTCTTCTCGCCGTATTCCTCGTTTTCTTCTTCTCTGCCGGTTTTCTCATGTACCTTCTCCACCTCCGAAATACATCAGAATATAGCAATACCGTAGAATATTATACAATAGAAACACGCCTCTCTGCAAGTAAAGCAACGGTCTGTAAAAAGAAAATGAGGCCGGTGGATCCGCCTCATTTTCCTGCAAAGCTTCTGATATTATTCGAAACCGAAGGGTTTCATGTACGCTTTATAGCCCTCGCACCATGCCTTCCAGCCCTCCGGAAGCCATTTCCCGAAGCGTTCGAACACGTCCTCCGAGGTTGCTTCCTTCAAAACCTTGATGATCATGTCCGTGTTGTCATACTCAAAGGAATACTTTGATGCGGTTTCGGTCAGCTTCTTTACCACATCCGCCCCGTAGGTTTCATGAAGGAAAGTCAGGAAACGGATTCCGTAGGCATACGCCGGCTGATCTGCAGACCGCTCGGCCCCGTTGATCTCCCGGAACATTTTCTCCGGATCCTGCTGTATGCCAGAAGCGTCGTAATTCGCCTGGTAGCCGTCGATATCATAGAACTGGACCAGATCCCAGTTCGCGATGCCGTTCTTTCTGCAAAGCTGATCCTCTGCGTAAATGGCGATCCCTTCCTCCAGGATATCTCCGAGGTTCGAGCTCTGCCGCAGCCGGAGGAGATGGGCCATTTCATGATAAACGGTCTTCATTCCGTTGGTCTCTGCCTCAAAATCTTCATCAAAGAGAAGAATGGTATTCAGATCCGACCACTCGATGGCTCCGTCATCCGTATAATGCATGATCATGATGTTCAGCTTCTCCGAGTCATTGTTAAGACCGTTGAAGTCGGAGCCGAACTCCTCCAGCACCCAGAGATACTCCGGATTAGCCCGAAGATAGGCGGCGTCCGCGTAGCTGAGGCCGTAGACCTCCTCTTCTTCCTTTATGACCTTTCCGATGACCTCGGCAATGTCTCCGTGGACCTTCGCGCCCTTTTCAAAATAAAGGATGAAACGGTCTCCTTCGTAGTAGGAGGTCTCCTTCACCTCTGTCACGTCCTCATGCTTTCCGCTGAGAGAAAGCTGCGGCTCGTTCGGAACGGGTCTTTGCTCCTCGGTGACTTCTTCCGTCATTTCCTCCGTTGCCGGTACGGTATCCGCTTCGGTTGTTGCCGGTGCTTCGGTCACTGCCTCGGTTGTCGCCTTCGTTGTCACGGTTTCCGCTTCCGTACCGGTGGTTTCCTGCTCCCCGGAGCCGCAGGCCGTGGCAAGACAGAGGCTAAGTGCCAGGGCAAGGATGGTTGCTTTCTTTCCGTATTGTCTTCTCATTTGATGATATCCTCGATTCTTCCCGTGAAATGTACAAGTTTTCCGGTATTCCGGAGCCGGCCGTTATCAGTTGATGGTCACTGCCTCCAGCACCCGGTGGATCTCCTCCTCGGACAGATCCGTGAAGGCAAGATATCCGGTGTATTTGTCATAGGCGATCAGTACGTAGGTTGTAAGGGGCTGTCCCTCTCCTGCCGCATCGTCCACCAGTTTGAACGTAAGGCCGGAACCGGCGGTGTAGGTCCGCTCATTTGTGGGATGACCCAGCCGGATACTGTAGGCGGCGTCATCCGCAACCCCTTCCAGCGCCACGCTCTGGGCCAGCCGTAAGGTCCCCTCATTTACGGAGTACTCTGCACTGACCTCTCTGTTGTGGTAGCCTTTTCCTTCCGTCTCCACATAGGTCGCCGGTGACGAAACCTGATAGTCTTCGCCGATCCACAGCTCCATCCCCGCCTCCTTTGCTGCATCCGCATAGGTTGCATAGGTAAGCCAGGTATTGGTGTAACCGTTCACCGTCTCCACCTTCTTCGTCAGCCACTTCGTCGTGCCGTCGCCCTCCTCCGTGGAAATGATATCCACCATAGCAGGCTCTTCCGTGGCCATGATGGCGTCATCGTCCACATACTCCGTATTTCCGACGGAGACCGTATGCTCTGTCACCTCCGGGGTCTTCAGGAGCTGTGTCGCCGCATAGACGCCGACCGATCCGATCAGCACAAATGCCGCTGCCGCAACCGCAACCCGCGGAAGCACGTACCACTTTTTGATCCCCTGTCGCTGACGGGTTTCGTCCGGCGCAGCATTTCCGGACAGGATCCGTTCATTCAGTTCCGCCGGAGGCGTAAGCTCCGGCCTCAGTGCCGCCGAAAGCAGCGGATCCAGATCGTGGGTCTGATTCAGTTTTGCGGTTCCCGGAGTTCCTTTCCCGGGATTTGTATCTTCCATATGACTCATTTACATCAGCCTCTCTTTCAAAACCTTTTTGGCTTTGTGGATCCTGCTCTTCACTGTACCCTCCGGGATCCCCAGGATTCCGGAGATCTCCTCCACGGACAGCTCCTCCATGAAATGCATGAGGATCACCACCCGCAGCTTATCCGGCAGCGTCTGTACGGTCTGTCTGATCCTTTCGATCTCCTCCCGTCGCTCCACGTCCTCCTCCACCGAAAGGGAATCGTCCTGCAGCTGCTCTGCATCCCCTTCGTCGAAGTAGACCACATCCGCCCTTTTCCTCCGCCATAGATACTTCCGCTTATGATTGTTCCAAAGGTTCACGGCGATGGACAGCAGATAGGACTTCGGGTTTCGATCCGTATCGATCTCCTCTTTTTCTATCGCCACCAGAAATGTCTGCTGGTACAGATCATCCGCAGCATCCCTGTCACCCGTGATATAGACGCAGAAGGAATAGATCTGTTTTCCGTATTCAGTTATGATCTGCCCGATCGTCCTCTTCTGATCCGTATGATCCATATCCTCTCCGCGTGATTTACCACGTTCCTCCCAACCGTCATCCTCCGTGCACGAAAGTGGCCGTTCACTTATATATTGTCATGGGAAATGTTCCGGTTCATTTTTTTGATCATTTTTTTGAAACCGGTCTGAAAATGCTGCTTACCATATCCTATTTCCCGTCGCTTCCCTTCTTCTTAAGTACCGTCAGCGCGGCATAATGCAGCACCTCGAATTCCTTCGGTGCGATCCGGTCCAGAAGCGCCCGGTGCTCCACATCCCAGCGGGCCAGCTCTTCCGGCGGGAGGGATGCTCCCACACCCCTGCAGGCCAGCATCCGGCCATGCCAGGATTCCTTTGTAAAGGGAACCTTCACATCATATTCCTCATGCTCCACCGGTTCGAAGGTTTCGTACGCAACCTCCGGAACCCAGATCGGATGCCTTACTTCCCCGCCGCCCGACCAGTCCGGATTGTAGGAAAGAACCAGTTCCTCGCTCTGACCCGCGATCGGATCCTCGAAGGGAAGCCATGCCATATAGAGGATCAGCAGCTTTCCGTCCGGCTTCAGAAGCTTCGCCAGCTTCGGCATCACCTTCGCATGATCAAAATACCAGAAGCACTGGCAGGCCGAGATCACGTCAAAGCTCTCCTCCGGGAAGTCCAGCTGTTCCGTGGAAACCGCATCAAATTCAATATCCATATCCCCTTCCGCCGCAAGAAGCTTCGCCTGTTCGATCTGCTCCGGGGAAATGTCCGTGCCGATCCATTTCGCACCGAAGCGATACATATTCCGGGGAAGCACGCCCGTCCCCGTACCGAGATCCAGCACCTTCTGCCCGTGGATACAGAGCCCCCGATCCACGATCTTCTGATAGAATATCTCCGGGTAGATGTCTCTGTACTTTGCATACTCCTTTGAAGTCCGGCCCCAGTCGAAGGCTTTGCCGGCATCAATCCTGCTGTCTTTAATCTCCATATTATCAATCCTCCCTGCTTAATCGCCAACCGGCGTAATGTCACGGCTATTATATCACATATATCACATCACGCAAAACGGGGACGGATTTGAACGGAGCGGTACGGCACATAAAAAGAAGGCGCAACTATGATGGAATGCACCGTCATGGCGAAGGAAAATGCGGCAGCATCCACATCCGCAAAATCCGCGATCCCCTTCACCTGCAGGGCGTAGAACAGGGTTTTCGTTGCATGGATCATGGTCTGCGTCTCCTTCACCATGATCTCCGCCGCTGCCGGGTTGATGGCCCGTTCCGACATGATCACCTTGTAAAAACGGAGACAGATACAGTCAAACCGTATCTGTCTCCGTCTCTTCGTCCTTTAAAGCAGTGCTTCCGCCAGAATGATATCCTCCGGCGTGGTTACTTTGAGATTCCGGTAGTCTCCCGGAACGGTAAAGCATTTCTTCCCAAGATATTCCTCCACCAGCATGGTATCGTCGGTGATTCCGGGTCTCGGCTCCGCGCGGAACCGCCGGTGGGCCTCCCGGATCCAGGATAAACGGAAGGTCTGCGGGGTCTGCACCTGATACAGTGTGGACCGGTCCGGCGTATCGATCCCGAAACCGGAGGCATCCACCACCTTAATTGTATCCTTCACGGGAACCGCAACCGTGCAAGCTCCGTGCTGCCGCGCCGCTTCGATGGACGCGCGGATCATTTCCACGGAAACAAAGGGACGTGCACCGTCATGGATGAGGATAATATCCTCCTCCGCCGGAGCTGCCGAATCTGCGGTATTCCCCGCTTCCTGCCGGCCTGACCCAAACGCCTGTATGGCTTCGATGCCTTCCCAGACCGAATCAAACCGCTCCTTTCCTCCCGGAACAATGGCCCGAACCTTGGCCGATCCATACGGCCGTACGATCTCCTGCCGCACATACTCCTCGTCTCCGGGGCGTACCACAAGAATGATCGCATCCACCGGACTCTCCCGGAAGGTGCGAAGGGCATGCACGATCAGCGGAACACCGCCGACCTCAATATACTGTATTGCCTTCTCCGAATGCATCCGGCTGCCGCTGCCGCCGGCCAGCAAGATTGCTGATACCATATTCCCTCCTGATCTTCCGTATGCCGCGCCTCATATGATCCGGCAGGCCGACCTCTGCGCTGTACGAAATCCACTATTCTCTGCCCGTGGCTCTCTGTTCATATCTTTCTATCCGGGCTTCTCCATCCGGCGCATCCATATATCAAAACCGGATCACTCCGTGGTAAGCTCCGCAATATCACAACCGGCTTCACGGATCAGGTCCGCCGGAGCCAGCTCGATCTGGCAGCCCACACGTCCCGCACTGACAAATATCGTATCATAATACTCTGCGGTCCAGTCGATATAGGTCGGAAAAGGTTTCTTCATCCCGATGGGTGAACAGCCGCCATGCACATAACCCGTCAGGGGAAGCAGTTCCTTCTGTCTGATCATGCTGATGGCCTTCTCTCCGCAGGCCTTCGCGGCCTTCTTCAGATCCAGCTCCGTCGCCACCGGGATCACAAAGACATAGTACTGTCCGGACTTCGCCTGTGTGACAAGCGTTTTGAAGACCTTCTCCACCTCTTCCCCCAGGATCCCTGCGATCTGCTCACCGGACAGAGTTGCATCCGGCTCATAGGTATGACTCTGATAGGTCACCTTCGCAGCATCCAGGAGGCGCATTACATTTGTTTTTTCAATCGCTTTCTCACTCATTTCATATGACCGTCCCGTCTGATCCTAAAAGAAGAAACTAAGCGATGCAACCACCGCGATCAGCACCAGCATGGGAATTGTTCCCAGAAGAAGCTCCTTCTTCCCGCGGGCATCCACACGATCATTTCCGAGAAACTTATGATACCCGTCCTTCTCCATCAGCTCCACTTCTTCGCCAACCTCATAGATACAAAGCATTCCGATACGCCCGTACACGGTCTGCCCGCTCTCTGCATCGATGGTGAGCTCCATGTAGCTCTTCCGGCTGGCGCCCACATTATCCTGCACCTTTTCGATACTCCGGATCGTACCCTTCGTCCGGTTCCAGCCTTTCGTCAGCTTCTTCTTCCTATGCTGGCTTCCGGCGGTGATAAAATACAGTTCCACCAGAAGTACCAGTATTACAACTACCGCAGCAATGCTCTTCATACACGATCCACCTTAAATGATTTACGGCGGTGCAGCAGGTTATACGAAACCGTCCCTACTGTACCGCCGCAGATTCATTTTACGTCATTTTGTCAAAGCCTGTCAACCGCTAAGCGCGTTGCGTAGTTCATCGTACTTGATAGGCGGCCTTTCGGTCAGAGGATTTGCCTCAATTATTCAACCAGATATCCTTCTTTATCAAACGTACAGATGATCCCGTCGATTTTCAGTTTCTGATCCTTTGCATACCAGCCGGAGGCATCTCCGTACCACCATCCCTTAGATGTCTTGTGCCAGGATGCTTCTATCTCGCGTGTGCATACACCATTTGATTCCAGCCAGTATCCCCTGCAATACTCCTTCTCAGCCATGGAGCCATCCGTCTTAAAGTAGTACCAATTATAGGAAAACTTCTTCCACCCGGTTATCATGTATCCGTAATCCGGGCTCAGATAATACCATTTCCCGCCATACTTCTTCCAGCCGGTCTTCATAATCCCGGATCGGTCAAAGTAATACCATTTGTTTTTGATCTTTGTCCATCCGATGGCAAGTGTACCGTTCTTATTGAAATACCGCCATCTCAGGCCGGAATCCTGTTTCCATCCAACGAATGGTTCCTTAGTTCCCAGAATAACATCCTGACCAAGGTCTAATACATTTTCATTATCCATTTTATAAACTATAGTTATGATATCTTGTCCGTCACCATTCGGATCAAACATACTTGATTCATATCTTGTTCCTTCTTTAAATGTTTGGTTAAGCCAGGAATTCTCCCCGACAAGGAGTAATAACGTTCCATTTCCTTTCGCATCCAGACTTCTCAAATTCTTATTTTGTCGAAGATCCAGCCTTGATAGGCTGTTGCCGGAACAATCCAGAAATGTCAGCGCTTTGTTGGCGCTCACATCCAACGTTGATAAACCATTTCGATCACATAAAAGTGTTGTAAGCGCAGTATTGGAGCTAACATCCAATGACTCAATCTCATTATCGGCGCAATAAATCTGTACCAGAGCTGTGTTGGCACTTACATCCAGTTTTTTCAGGTTGTTTTGATCACACCACAGTCGCTCCAGCAAAACACATTTGCTTACATCCAGAGATGAGAGATTATTTCGATTGCAATACAACCGTTTTAAAGATGTACAATCCTTCAGATCAAGCTCCGATAGATTGCTTCCGCTACAGTTTAGTTGTGTAAGAGATGTACAGCCCTTCAGATTAAGCTCCGACAGGTTATTTGAAGTACAGTTCAACTCTATAAGAGATGTACAGCCCTCCAGACTCAGGCTGTCCACCTCAAAGTAAGGATTCCCGTAGAATACCATCTTTTTTAGGGATGTGCATCCGCTTAAGTCCAGACTCTTAATCTCATCACCACTTAGGCGCAGTTCCTCCAAAGCAGTGAAATACTTGATTCCGGTAATGTCAGTAAAGCCATTATACAATTGCATCGTTTTAACTTCTGCAATCTCTTCCGTGGAAAGAAAGCCATCCTGGACAGTATCAAACGCTTCCACGTACTCGCGAAGAAGTTCATCCGGGAAGTTTTCGCTACTAATTTCAATCCCTTCCGTATTCTGGGGATCCTCCTTGGCACAAACCGGAAATCCTATAGATAAACAGGAGACAACCCCCAACAACGCAATTTTTATCCTTCTTTCGATTATACCTTTCTTCATGTGAAGCACTCCCTTCATTTGCCAATCCTTCGAATGTATACCTCTTACTAATACACGATTTCCACCGGATTTCCGACGATATTTCCGTTTTCATCAATGGATGCCAGATATTCATAAAGAAGCCTTCCGGTAATCAGGTCATATTCTACCTTTCTCCTTGTTTTCAGCGAATCCGAGAATCCATATTTTTCATTGAATCCGGAGTCATTGTCATTTTGATAAGTTATAATATAAACCAACGAAGACCCCTGATTACTTTTTTTGATAACCGGATCTGTACCGGCGTTTGGTGAGGATTTACATCTATTATAACCTTCTGCTATCATTTTGGCATCCAGTTCATTCAGATTCTTTTTAACGCTGCTAAAATCCGTTGATTGAAGCATTTCCAATGTGATGCCATTTTCATCCATCGATTTGACACATCCGTCCCTATTGATAAAGACGTAGCCAGCTATTGTCATCCCCTTATAACGCTTTTCGTACGCGTTTGATTCGCTGCCACTAAATTTGTTGCTGCCAGAGCATAGTACATATACAATGTCACCCTCTCCCGGAAGAACCTCTTTCCATTGGAAGAATTTTCCTCCCTCTGTCAGATCATCCGGCCCTTCCGCTTCAATATCTTCATCTATGGGTTCATTCAGGGATGGATCATCCGTCTCAAATGACGGTTCTTTTTCCTCCGGCTTAATTGGTGAACTCTCTTCGTTTGGTTCAGCATTCGAAGTATCTCCTCCGGGTCCGACTGTCGGTTCATTCTCCTCCGCCCCGGGACCATCCGACTCCTTTGACTGTTCATTGTTTGTATTTGTCGATCTCTTTACAATCCCATATTTCTTCTCATGATTTTCGATACTCTGATTATCCGGCTCGGGCTCATTGTTTTCATTCAGATTCGACTGCTCTTCCTTTGTAGCTACAGTTGCCATCTCCCGGCGGAGTTCCTCCGTTGTTTCCTGTTCTGTTGATTCAGTAATAATCTCCGTAGACACTTCTTCCGTCCGGTCCACAGAATAATCTGATACAATGATCCCGATCAATACAGCCACCAACACGCCTCCAAAGACCGGAGCAATGCCAAGCATAACCTTCTTTTTATCGGTTTTCTTTACGGAGTATACCTCACCCGTTGAAGCTGTATTGGCACCCGAAGCTTTTGATAGTTTTTTCCCTTTTTTCGCTTCATGTGCGTCACGTGCCTCAAGGACACATTTCGTCATCTCCTTATAATCCTTCATACTGATACCCCTCGCTTTCCATCTCGGTGCGCAACGCTTTCTTTGCGTTATAGAGAAGATTCTCGATCTGTTTCTTTGACTTTCGCATGATCTTTGCTGCCTCTTCATTCCGGAAGCCTTCGAAAACCGTAAGCCAGAGCACCTGCTGATACTCCGGTTTCAACTGTCCGATGGCCTGATGCAGCTGGAGCTTTTGTTCATCCTTCAGATAGTCACGTTCCAGATCCGTTTTCGAGCTGATCTCCTCAGCATCCTCCAAACTGACGATGCACCGCGACTTATCCTTTCGCAGGAATGAAATTGCTTCGTTTCTTCCGATGGCATATAACCAGGTTTTAAAGGAACTGTGTCCGCGAAACTTCGGTTTCTTTATCGCAAGGCGTATAAAGGCTTCCTGAACACAATCCTCCGCACAGCTTATACTTTGGATATATTTATTCAGATAGAGAAGCAGTCCGTCTTTATAATCACGGATCAGTTCCTCCATCCCCTGATCATCACCATCCAGAAAACGGCGGTAGCTACTTGCACCGTTATCCATTGATGACTCCTTTCCTCTCACGTAAACTAATCTGTCCTTTAGACGCATTAATGGTAAAAATACACTAAGTATTCTTCCCCATTATCTTTCAAATGGCCCGGTCTTGCAACTACTCTACCAAATAACCGCTTTGTTCACCAAAATTATATATTGACATTCTCGTGAACACTGCTACAATGACCATTAGTTCACGAGAAAGGGAAAATGCATCCACATGAACAAATCGCTTGCGATCCAGTTAATTACACAGGTCTTTCACTGCAGTGAGACAGAGATCAAAGACGTCCGTGTGATGAAGAAGGGCATGACCAACCGCTCCTTCCTGTTTCGTGTGCGCGAAGAGAAGTATATCCTCCGGATTCCAGGGGAGGGCACGGACCGTCTGATCGACCGGAGGGCGGAAGCAGAGATCTTCCGGGCCATCAGCGGATACGGCTTCTGCGATGATCCCTACTATATCGACCCGGGAACAGGCATCAAGATCACCCGGTTTCTGGAGGGAGCGCGGAGCTGCGATCCGAAGAAAGAAGAGGATCTGATACGGTGTATGCGGCTGCTCCGGCAGTTTCATGAAAAGAAGATCCGGGTGCGAAATGAGTATCCGCTCTTCGGTCAGATCAATCTGTACGAAGGTCTTCGGTGCGGAACCCCTTCCATCTTCCCGGATTATGAAGAGGTGAAGGCCCACGTCTTTGAGCTGAAGAGTATTATCGATGCACAGCCAAAGGATTACAGCCTGACACACATCGACGCAGTACCGGACAACTTCCTCTTCTATATGCAGGACGGGTCGGAGAAGCTGCAGCTGACGGACTGGGAATACGCCGGGATGCAGGACCCCCATGTGGATATCGCCATGTTTGCGATCTACAGCCTCTACTCGAAGGAGGAGGTGGATCACCTGATTGACCTGTACTTCGAAGGGGCCTGTCCCGAAGCGGTACGGACCAAGATCTACTGCTACACGGCCATCTCAGGGCTGCTCTGGAGCAACTGGTGCGAGTTCAAGCAGCAGGTGGGCGAAGATTTCGGGGATTATATCCTCCGGCAGTATCAGTACGCCAAAGATTTCTACGGATATGTAAAGGAACGACTATAGATGGAATACGGCGATGCCGTTTGCGGAAAGGGGATAATCATGAGTGAAGGAACTAAGGGGAAAGAATTAAGTATAAAGCAGGGAGGTCTCCGAAGGATCGATCCCTGGACGACGATCGTTCCGCTGATCGCCATCGCCGCACTCTGCATCTTCTTTATGACGAAGCCGGAGGTTTCTACGGAGGCACTGGATAAGGTCCGGGGGTTTTTAGGGGATTCCTTCGGATCCTACTATCTGATCATCGGTCTCGGGGTACTGATCGTATCTCTCTGGATCTCCTTCTCACGGATCGGAAAGATCCGTCTGGGCGGGCAGGATGCGAAGCCGAAGTTCAAGTTCTGGACCTGGGGTGCCATGGTATTCACCTGTGGTCTGGCTGCCGATATCCTGTTCTACTCCTTCTGTGAATGGATCTACTACTCTCAGGAATCCCATGTGCAGGACCTCGGGACTACACAGGATTGGGCACAGACCTTCACGCTGTTCCACTGGGGACCGATCCCGTGGGCGTTCTATGCGGTGCTTGCTGCCGCATTTGGCTTCATGCTCCATGTCCGGGGCAAGAAGAAGCAGAAGTATTCGGAGGCCTGTCGTCCGATCCTCGGGAAGTACACCGACAAGGCTCCCGGCAAGATCATCGATGTTCTGGCCGTGGTCGCTCTGATCGCAGGAACCGCGACCACCTTCTCGATCGCCACACCGCTTCTCGGCGAGGCACTTTCAGACCTCTTCGGGATCGAAAGCTCCAAGTACATCACCATCACGATCCTTCTTGTTACCTGCTGTCTTTACACCTTCTCGGTCATGAAGGGACTGAAGGGGATCTCCATGTCGGCGCAGATCTGCATGTATCTCTTCATCTTCCTTCTGGCGTATGTCTTCCTCTTCGGCGGACAGACCCGCTATATCGTTGAGACAGGGCTTTCTTCTCTCGGTAACATGTTCCAGAACTTCATCGGACTTTCCACCTATACGGATGCTCTGCGGGAGAACAGCTTCCCGCAGAACTGGACCATCTTCTACTGGGCGTACTGGATGGTATGGTGCGTGGCTTCCCCGTTCTTCATGGGCCAGATCAGCAAGGGCAGAACCGTAAAGCAGATCATTATGGGAACCTATATCTTCGGACTCTGCAGTACGCTGGTATCCTTTATCGTACTCGGAAACTTCGGTATGGGGCAGCAGCTGACCGGACAGTTCGACGCCATCGGGATATATACGGCCTGTGGTGACCTGTACCAGACCGTCATCGGTATCATTCATACCCTGCCGATCCCGCAGATTGTATTAGTTGTTCTGATCATCTCCATGATCGCATTCTACTCCACCAGCTTCGACAGCATCACCCTCGTGGCATCCCAGTACAGCTACAAGGAGTTCCAGGGGGATGAGGAACCCGGCAAGAAGGCGCGGCTCTTCTGGGCGCTGCTGCTGATCCTGCTGCCCATCGCCCTCATCTTCAGCGAAGGGACCATGGCGAACATGCAGTCTGTCAGCATTATCGCGGCCTTCCCCATCGCGCTGGTGATCATCCTGATCATCGCAAGCTTCATCAAAGATGCGAAGCTGTACGCGAACGAGATCCATCTGCCGGAATAGATTCGAAATAACAAAGAAAGACCGGAGACGGAATGTGGTGCATTTGATATGTACCGCAAACCGTCTCCGGCCTTTCTGATAGGATCAAAACCGGATTGGTTCTATCGTCATAGTTTCCTCCGGCAGATCATCCATAAATCCAACCATATAGGCTGGAAGATATGTCGCCTTATCCCGCCGTTCAATATTGCACTCTGCAAATACGAACGCTTCCGGGATCTCATATTCCGGATTATTTACACAAGCCGTTAACGCTGAATGAACAGAATAATCCTTTCCGCTTTTCACTTCAACAGGGAGTATCTGTCCTCGATATTCCAACACAAAATCAAGTTCTCCCTTTTTCTTCGAATTATAATAGTATACATGATATCCCTTGCTGGCCAGTTCGGTTGCAACCACGTTTTCATAGATGCCACCACAGTTCAGGTTTGGGTCTCTGGTAAGAATTCTTGATTTTGTTGTCATTCCATATACGCTTGTAAGCATACCGACATCTGACATATAAAGCTTAAAAAGGCTCTGTTTTTCGCTTAGTTTAAGTGGAATCCTGGTTTCAGACGCATTAAAAACGGATATAGCCACGCCGGCGTTCCTGAGCCATAAAAAAGAATCCTCTACACGTTCAAAATGAAGCCCTTTTTTCAAATCAGTCACGATGAATCTTTTGTTCTGTTTCAGCAGTTCTGCAGGAATTAAATCGTAAATCTGCGCCAGGATCAGACGCCTGTTCTCTGCCTCATACTGTGTGAAATCCATTTTGTACAATCTCATGATGTCCTCGTGGATCGTCTGTACATCCTGCAGGCTATAGGATTCCGCAAATTTGCTTACTGCTTCAGGCATACCTCCAACCACGAGGTATTGCCTGAATAATGATAGCAGTTTTTCGTTTACCGTATTCATTACCGGGGTTCGATCCTTAAAGCATTGTTTCAAATGATTCCTTACATCTGATGTAATATTGGTGATCTGGAGGAACTCATCGAAATCCAAAGGAAACATATCAAGTATCGTAAGATATCCAACCGGTGCTGATGTGAGATTTGTCAGTTCCACACCCAGCAGGGATCCGCTTAGGATGTATCGGAAGCTTCCCTCATCAACAAGAAATTTAATCTTTGAGACCATTTCTTTATACTTCTGAACCTCGTCAATAAAGATAATCGTCTCTCCTTTAACCAATGGTTCATCCGTCAACGTTGAAATGCCCATGATAATTTCATTAATCGTATGGCTTTCCCTTAGAATATCTACTGCGGACGGTTGTTCTATCAGATTAAGCTCCACATATCTGCATCCCATCCTTTTCAATGTTGAACGGATAATATGTGTTTTACCAACCTGCCTCGCCCCCCTGACAAGTAAAGCTTTTTCACTTTCATTTATCCATTTCTCTATTTTTTTCTCAATCTTCCTGTCAAGTTGCATCGGATTATCACCTCCAACCTGATTCTATATCATTATTGTCAAAAATACAACCGAAAACGACGTCAAAATGTCAAAAATACAATAGGAAATATGACGAAATTGTCAAAATTCTTATCGCCAATGAAAAATCAAAAAACCGGAGACGGAATGTGGTGCATTTGATATGTACCGCAAACCGTCTCCGGCCTTTTCTATATTTAGTTCTTCAGGCAACACAGCGGGACATCTCCCGCAGTACCTCCACCGTCTCCGCAAATCCGGACGGGGCATCGAAGATTCCCTTCCAGCCCAGGGATTCCAGGACAGCGCTGTCCAGGGATGAGTTACTCATGGGGTTGAAGCCCTTCTTCTCTTCTTCCGTCGGAAGCTCCATCCGAAGCTGTACGCCGGCAGATCCGGCCAGTAGCTCGGCCATCTCTCGGATGCTTACGATAGCATTCGGATTGGAGATGTTATAGGCATGCACGGACTCTCCGCGAAGAAGTACCGTCAGGATCGCCGAAGCGCAGTCCAGGCAGTGACAGTAGCTGCGGAGCTGGGCTCCGTCGCTCTTCATCACGATATCCTCGCCTCTTGCCGCAGCGTAGGCCCAGGCGGATGAAACCCGCCGGTCCATGGGGGATGCAGTCGGTCCGTAGATGTGTCCGGGACGAACGATCACGGAATCCACACCGTACTCATCCGCATAGGATGCACAGAGGGTCTCTGCGGCACGCTTTCCGACCGAGTAGGAATTCCGTGCAGACAGAAGGTCGATATAGCCGTATTCTCCCTCGCGGTACGGCTGGTCGCCTTCCTTCTTCCCGTACACCTCGCTGGAGCTGATGTAAAGAAGCCGCTTTGTTCCCAGCTCCTTTGCCACATCCAGCAGATATTTCATGCCCGTGAAGTTGCTCATCATGGTCTCCACGGGTTCCTTTACGACCATATCCGGGGAAGCGTTGCTGGCCCCGTGGATGATATAGTCCGCCTTCTCGGTGATGCAGTTGTCTATGCGGGATGCGTCGTAGATCACAAATGTAAAGTACGGCTTGTCACAGTACGCTCCGAATCGGTCCGTCATTTCCTTCAGCCAGCGTCCGGCAGCCAGGATACGGATCGGGGTTTCGTGCGTCTCATTGTATCGGATCAGGATGTCCACCACCGGGGAAAGCACCAGGCCTGCGGCCCCGGTGATCATCACCGACTTCCCTGCCAGCTCTCCGAGGAACGGAAGGGCTTCCGCCGTTACGCGGTCGATATCCTCGAACCAACGATTGCTATCATAGATCATGGGTATTATTCCTCTCTACTACCTATTAAGTGAAGTACGGATTGCTCCGTGGCTTCGCCACTCCCGCAATCCTACAATCCCTCGGCTCCCACTCCATGCTTCGCATGAAGCTCCTCCTCAGGACTGTTCTGCTTCGCTCGAACACCGGATGCCCGGCAAGCTGGTCTCTCTATGTTCTTCGAAGCTTACTTCACTTCAACCAGTCTGCTCTTTTCGCCGCAAGAAGGGCCTTGAAAATATCCAGATCCTCTACGGTCGTTAATTTGATATTCTTCTCCGACCCTGCAGAGAAGTACACCTGCTTCCCCATCTCGATCATCAGCGTACAGGACGCCACAGAGTTTGTGATCCCGGCTTCCAGCGCCTGCCGGTGCAGCTCTGCGATATCCCCGATATGGAAGGCCTGCGGTGTCTGGGTTCTCTTCAGCCGGTCTCTGGGATAGCTTCCCGCCGAAACAAGTCCGTCCTCGGTCTGCATCATGGCTTCCGCACAGGGGATGACCGTGATGGCATTTCCGTGTTCCAGTGCCACACGGATATTGTCGGAAATGATCTCCGCCGACACCATGGGACGGATCGCATCATGGATCAGCACCAGATCCTTCGGATCATAATGCTTCTCCAGTTCATAAACGCCGTTCCGGATGGAACCCTGTCCGTTCTCACCGCCGGGGATCACATGCTGCAGTTTGGTGATATTGAACTGCTTTGCGTAGGCCCGCAGCACCTGCTCCCAGCCGGAGATGCAGACCACGGCGATAGCATCGATCTCCGGATGCTCCTGAAAGGCCTCCAGCGTATAGACGATGACCGGCTTCTCATTTACGGTCAGAAACTGCTTCGGAATGTCCTGATGCATGCGGTTTCCCGAACCGCCTGCTATGATCAGAGCGATATTACCCATTCTTATTCTCTCCTTTTTGATAAGATCCTTCGGCCTGTCGGCTTCAGACAATCACTTTGCCGCAAGAATCCGGTCCGCCACCTCGCGGATCACGCTCTCACCGCCCTTGGTTTTCGTTACGTATTTCGCTGCTTCCCTTGCTGCCGGCATGGCATCTGCCGGTGCACAGCCGTAACCGACCATGCGGAGCGCTTCCACGTCATTGATATCATCTCCCACGTAGCAGACCTCCGAAAGCGGGATGCCCCGCTCCTCAGCCAGCCTACGGATCGCCGCCGGCTTATCCTTGCAGCCGGCTTCCAGGATGTCCAGCTTCAGCTTCTCTGCGCGCCTGCGGTTCAGGTCCACCGATTCACTGGTCACTATGCCGGTCACGATCCCCCGCTCCCGAAGAAGCGCGAAGCCCATGCCGTCCCGGGTATTGAATTTCTTCAGTTCATCCCCGAACTCGGAATAATACATGCCGCCGTCCGTAAGGCATCCGTCACAATCCGTAAGGAACATACGGATCTCCGGAAGCTCCGACGATGCCGCAGCAGGCTCTGTTAACACCGCCACATCCTCAGGCGCCGCGATGCCGTTCTTCTTCATCAACGCTTCGATGATTACCCAGTCACTGGGCTCATCGATCTCGAAAAATGTGTCCTCATTCATTTCCACTGCACGGATTTTCCCGGAGACACGATTCTTCGACCGGAGCAGATCCTCCTTCGAGCAGATATAGAAGGCGCCGTTCTCCACCAGATATCCGTCAAATTCCTGTCGGCGCGGACGGTTGTACACATCGTAATTCGTGGGACTTGCGATCCCTTCGGCATCCTCCGCCCAGTGGAACCGCTTCTGCCGGACCACCGAGAGCACGCTGTCGGTGTCCTCCTTTGCATAGGCCTCAAAGCCGCGGTCCAGATCCTCTGCCTGCAGCAGGGGAGAGGTGGCCTGAATGAGTACGATATTGTCAAAGTCATATGCTTCTGCGAATTCCAGCATGGCAGACTCGGTAGATGCGGTGTCACAGGCCGATTCCGCGGAACGTCCGATCACCGTAACCTTCGAGAAGAGCTCTGCTTCCACCCCTTTTTTGAAGGCTTCCACCGTCTCCCGGATCTTATCACTGTCCGTCGCCACGTAAACACGGTCGATCGCCCTGCAGCCGCAGGCCGCGCGTACGGTCCAGTAAACCAGCGGGCGTCCGCTGATGGGTTTTATATTCTTCAGAGGGATGGATTTGCTTCCTCCCCGGACCGGTATAAATGCTACATTCATGCTCATGCTCCCTTTCTTCGCTTCTTCTTCAGGATTCCCCGGATATAACCCCGGAAATAATACAGGAATGACAGGAATCCCACCGCCGTTATGGAATAACGGATCACCGGATGATCATAGGTCCACTGAAGCCCGATCGCTCCTGCCGCCACGACAAGAACAACCCCGAACATCAGCCTCTCGTCATAGATATTTACATGCAGGATCTTCTTCGCGATCAGGGAATGAACGATCATCAGAACAAAATAGCTGACCAGCGTGGTGTACGCTGCCGCAACAAATCCGAACTGCGGAACGAAGATCCAGTTGAGAACGATATTCGTGACTGCCGCTATGGTCGTTCCCAGGGACACGTAGTAGGTCTTCTTCAGATGGATCTCAATATTAACATAGTGGGTATAAACATACTGGCATATGACGCCGATCACGATCGGGGCCACGCACCCGATGGCATCCATATAATCCTTACCGCCCAGTACCAGGATCGCCTCCGGCGCCAGCGCCACGCACGCCAGGCCGATATAGGCTCCCAGGATAAGGAGCGGCTTCACATTTTTCCGGATCTGATCGTATTTCTTCTCGAAAAATGTGTCATGGAACCAGGGCAGCCAGCCGTCGTTGATGGCTGTCGTGATGGTGGTGATCAGTATGGAATAGCTGTAGACCAGCGTGTAAAGCGCCGTATATTCCGAGCCCTGATATTTCGTGATAAAGAGCCGGTCCGACTGGGTAAGCACGCTGGCAGCCACCTTATGAAGCACCAGCGGAACTGAGATCGCCAGACCGTATTTCCAGTACTGCGTATTCACCCGCACCCTGCCCTTCATCAGGTCCTGGATCCAGAATACCAGGGAGAGGACCACCGACGGCAGCACGATGCCGAGGATCCGGAAGTGCTCCCGGTTCCCGTCCAGACAGAGGATCAGGAATAATGACAGCAGCAGCGAACTGAAGGTGGTATATAACGCGATGGCGATGTTCTGTTTATACTGATACTGGTATCTGTATGACAGCTGCCGGAAGGTGATGGCCGGCGAGAAGAACATATACGCTCCCAGCAGGAGCAGTTCCGTTACATCCAGTTCCATGAAACCGGTCAGTTTCGAGAGGAAGAAGGATGCCGTTACAACGATCACGCCGGTGATCATGGCAGCCAGCAGCTGAACCGAACCGATATACTCCCGGAGTTTTCCCGGATAATCCAGCTTCGCCCGTCCGGTACTGGAGGGCAGATCCAGGATACAGAAGGCATAGAGAAGCGAGGACCAGGAGATAAATGTTGCTACATTTCCGTATTCCGTCTTCGTTAAGATCCGCGTGAAGATCGGCGTTGTGATCAGCGCCGCCAGCTTCACCACGATGGAAGACACAACGAACCAGCTTCCGGCCCTCGCAGCTAATTTTCCCCTTTCCTTATCGTCCACGCAGATTCCTCCCTCGATCCATGACGCAAATTCCCGTCACGACTCCAGCAGCTGCTCCGGCGTACAGTCGATGTAACGCCCTGCAAGCTCCGCATCATAATCCTTCTTATGTTCCTTCAGATACACCTTATGGTGCTGTTTTGTCTTCTTTTTTCTGTAGGCCTGCATCCGGTAGATATATTCATACTTCGGATCCAGGATATAGTATCCGCCCGCATCCTTCCGGGCTGCCAGCGCATCCGGAACAAAGGCGTCCGCCAGGCCTTCTGCCCCATAGGAGATATCCACCTGATACACCAGCACCCTGCCCCACTGCATGCGGATCCGTGTACCGGCCTCTTCGGGGATCTTCACCAGTGTGTAGTCCTTATAGCTTCTGCAGACCGCTTCCACCTCCCGGATCATGGCCTCCGCATCTTCCTTCCGGCAGAGGATGTCCGCATCCTTACCCACGGGGATATGCTTCGGGAAATCCTCCGGCATATAGGGAACCTCGGTCTTCACAAAGGCATAGGTGTACCGGTTCAGGATATCCGTGATCCCGGCCATGTCGATCCGGTTCTCGAAAACATCCCGCATGTATTCACTCTGGTACATGTTGTCTCCGATATGAAGGATGATATCGAAGAAATAATCCTTGATCTCAGCTTTGTATTTCGATCGGATCGCACGTTTGATCCTCTCTCCCACAGTGGAAAGCGGAAGTCCCGTAGCCCCCTTGATCCGGTAGGCCGGATCCGGAATGGTCAGATCCACCGACACCAGTTCGGGCTTGTAATTCTTCATGTAGGACAGCTTCTTCTCGATCTTCCAGCGCTCGATATCATCGATCGCGTAAATGGCCCGTACCACATTCTGGTACTCACCCGGACGATAGCTGAAACGTTTCACGTTGGAGACCGTACCGAAGAATCCAAGATCCTTTACGATCCGGTCCGCCATACCTGCCGCCGGTGCCCAGATCACACAGGAGAAGGGAACCTGCACCTGCCGCAGCAGCGTTTCGCCGGTTTCCACGATCCATTTGCATTCGTCCTCCGTAAATCCGTTCTCGATAAACCAGTCGATGGAATATTCCACCGGATGGTCCGAATCCACGATCAGGACGTTGATGTTCTTATATCCGTAGTAAAGCGCCATGGCCATCCGGTGGGAGCCGTCGATCAGTCCCAGATTCCGGTCCACCAGGATGTAGGAATCCCGGTCATAGCCCTTCTCGTCGTAGGAACGGATCAGCGCCTTGAACCGCTTCTCCGCGCCCTTCGAGAAGCCGTCGCCCATACGGCGGTCCTGCATCTTCCGGTACAGCACGAAGCCCCGGTCCGAGCCCTTCTGATATTCGGATACCGCCAGATACCGCACCACGATATCATAGCGGAAGGTCGCGTTCTTCGAATTGCAGGAGAGAAGATCGGCGATGGCTACCTCCGCCTTCCGTCCCTTCTCCTTCCGGATCAGATGGTTCTCTCTCCTTCTTTTTACGGACTTCTCAACTCTTCGGACAGCCTTCTTCAACTTCCCCATAGCACGGGTCCTCCCATGTTGCTGCACATTTCCCGCGGATACTGCGGTGTACGATAACTAAAACGGTGCCGGGAGATCCCTGTGCAAGGTATCCCCCGGCAACATCCGATTCGATTCTCAGTGTTTCCTGTATTTCAGTTTGTCTCTCTGTACCTGCTCGATCGGAAGGATCTCCTCCGACTTGTAGGTCAGTGCCTCGTGTACGGCGTTCAGATTTCTTACCAGCTTCCGGATGCCGTCCGGTTCCAGGGATGCCGCATGATCGGTTCCCTTCCAGGTGCGGTCCAGTGTGTAGTGCCGCTCGATATACTCGGCGCCCAGTGTGTAGGCCGCCACATCCACCGCGATCCCCAGATGATGTCCGGAGAAACCGATGGCCTTCACCCGTCCCTCGTACTGCTCCTTCATCCGGCTGAGCTCCAGCAGACAGATGTCCTTGAAGGGTACCGGATATCCGGAGGTGCAGTTGTAAAGGATCAGATCCTTTGCTCTCTGGTTCTTCTCAAAGAGCTGAACCACCTCTTCCTCTTCTTCCTTCGTGGTCATACCGAAGGACAGCTGGATCTCGCCTTCATAGTTGTCGCAGAGCCACTGCAGCATCTCAAAGTGCGTATTGCAGGCCGAAGGGATCTTGATGAACTTCGGATGCAGGGATGTGATCTCCTTTGCACTGGTCAGATCCCACACGGAGGTGGAATAGATGATGCCGGCGTCCTCGCACCATTTCTTCAGCTGTGCGTGCTGGTCCACGTCGAATTCCAGGAATTCCCGGTGTGCACCATATGTATCACCGTAGGAGTTTGCAGGATTCGGATGCGGTGCATTGTATTGCTCCGGTGTCAGAAGTTCCTTCGGGCAACGCTTCTGGAACTTGATCGCATCTGCCTTACAGAAATGTGCTGCGGTCTCGATCAGATCCTTTGCGATCTCCATCTGACCCATGTGATTGCAACCTGCTTCGGCGATGACAAAAGGCTTCTTGTATTCTGTCATGATATTTCCTCCTGAATTAAGATTCTTCGCTTCGCTCAGAATAACATTCGCTTCCCGTACTCCCCCGGTGCGTAATCCTTCTACATATTCTATGCTGAAACGCCCTGCTTGTCAAGGGCGCTCCGGCCCCGTGTAATCCAAGGCAAGCATAGTGATATCATCGAACTGGACCGCTTCTCCCGCGAAGGAATCGATCCCTCCCTTGACTCCCCGCAGCAGCTCCTCCGGGGTACATTCCGGCTTCCGGTTCAGGGCCTCCAGCAGACGGTCCTCTCCGAAGAGCTCTTCCTTCTCATTTATGGCTTCCGTGACTCCGTCGGTGTATACATAGATCCGGTCTCCCGGCTCCAGCCGGAATTCATGTTCCCGGAAGGGGATCCCGTCCATGGTGGCAACCGCCGGCGAATGCCGGTATTTGACCATCTCGAAGCTGCCGTCCTTCTTTCGGAGGGCCGGATGCTCATGGCCCGCATTTGCCGCCAGGCCCTTTCCCGTGGATATCTCCAGGATGGCGATCCATACCGTAACGAAGTAACCGGTGGCATTTCCCTCACTGAGCAGATGGTTCACATCCGCCAGGATCTCCGAAGGCGTTCCGCCCATCATGGCCCGGTTCCGGAGCAGTGTCCGGGAGATGACCATGAACAGCGCTGCGGGCACTCCCTTGCCGGAGACGTCCGCGATCACCAGCGCCAGATGATCCTCATCGATCAGGAAGAAATCATAGAAGTCGCCGCCCACTTCCTTCGCAGGCGTCATGGTGGCATATACATCGAATTCCTTCCGGTCCGGGAAGGCCGGGAATTTCTTCGGAAGCATATCCGCCTGGATCTTCGTGGCTACGGAAAGCTCCGTGCTGATCCTCTCCTTCTCCGCCGTCTTCTCCCGGATCTCCTTCATGTAATGATCCATTTCGGAGAACATGTCGGATAGGTCATCCCTCAGTTCACCGATCTCATTTCGCGTGCGGATCTTCTTCAGCTGGGCAAGAACCGTCTCGCATTCCTTATCCGATGTGTACTGCCGGACCGCGATCCTGGTCTTCCGGATCGGCCGGAGGACGAAAATGATCAGCAGCACCAGGCAGATCGCCGTCAGAATGACCTGGAACAGAAGCAGGAATCTGACCCCCCGCCAGGTATCCGTCCGGATCTCCGCCAGATAGGATTCCTGATCAAAGGATTCATAAATAAAGGCTGTGTATCCGCCTTCCAGCTCAAAGATCGGTACGTAGTAATATACGCAGCCGTCCGACATCTCCATGTGAAGATAATCGTTTGATTCGGCATCTTCATCGTACGACATCCGCTCGGCCCTCTCTACGGAAGCTGCCATGACCTCCCCCATCTCCTCCGTCACGGTGTAGACATCTCCGAGATAGCGGGCGCGGGTCCATGTGGACGGATCCTGTCCCAGATCCTCTATATAATCGTCTGCACTGAACAGGACCGTGGCTTCCCGGTATTCCGGATCCACTACGATCATGGTCAGATCCTTCATCTTGTAATTCAGCACCACATTATCGAAGCTCACGCTGATCCTGTTATAGAAGATCTCCGCGAATTTCTTCTGGTCCGCTTCATTGAAGATTTTCTCCAGTGTGTCGGCATTCACCCGCTCCAGCCGGACGTCCGCATAGTCTGCACCCAGTTCCTGTGCCTTCTTCTTCGTCGGATTATTCTCATTGACAAAATTCGGAATATAGTCCACATCCAGTTCATGGCAGTGCTTCCACCAATACGGAACCAGCCAGTCAAAGGCATCCAGCCTGGTAATATCCATGATCACGTCCGTAAGGACATAGACCGCCTGCTTCTCCTGCTGTTCCCTTACGGTTTCCCTGTACTGACGTTTCAAAATGGCATAGGAGATCCACCCCGTGATCATGAGACCTGCCAGGAAGAAGATCGCTACCTGGGTGATCAGACTGACCCGGGGAATCCGGGGTATAAGTCTTCTGTTTTGTGTTGTCTCCGCCATAGATTCTCCTGAAAATGGTATCGAAAAGGTGCAGGCTTCCCGCTATTCCTTTCCGTAATAATCCAATGCAAGCATGGTGATATCGTCAAACTGCTCCGCATCGCCGGCAAAACCGTCGATCTCCTGCTTCACACCCGCCAGCAGCTCCGGCAGCGGGGCTTCCGGCGCTTTGTTCAGCGCTGCCAGTGTTCGCTCCTCGCCGAAGAGCTCCTCGTTCCGGTTCGTTGCCTCCGGAACCCCGTCGGTATATACATACAGGCGGTCTCCCGGCTCCAGCTGAAAGTCATGCTCCCGGAACTTAAGCCCTTCCATGGTGGCTACCGCCGGTGAATGACGGTACTTCACCATCTCAAAGGCTCCTCCCTTTCTCCGGAGTACCGGATGCTCATGCCCTGCATTTGCCGCAACGCCCCTGCCGGTGGAGATCTCCAGGATCCCCATCCATACAGTGACGAAAAGTCCGGTCTCATTTCCCTCACAGAGCTGATCGTTCACGCTTCCCAGGATCTCCGCCGGTCCGCCGCCCATCATGGTACGGTTCCGGATCAGGGTTTTTGCGATCACCATGAACAACGCCGCGGGAACTCCCTTGCCGGACACATCGGCGATCACAAGAGCCAGATGATCTTCGTCCACAAGGAAGAAATCGTAGAAGTCTCCGCCTACCTCCTTCGCCGGCGTCATGGTGGCATAAAGGTCGAATTCCTTCCGGTCCGGGAAGTTCTTCGGCAGCATATCCGACTGGATCTTCGCAGCCACGGAGAGCTCCGTTCGGATCCTCTCCTGTTCCGTCGTGATATCGTGGATCTCTTTGATATAATCCTCGATCTCCATCACGCATTCGCAGATGTCGTCCTTCAGCTCACCCAGCTCATTTCCGGAATGGATCCGGATCAGGTGCCGGAGGATCACATCACTTTCCTTGGTCATCTTATAGGCACGTACCCGCTTCTGGATCCGCCGGACCGGACGGATCGTAAAGAAGAACAGGAGGACCAGGCAGATCACCGAAAGCGCGATCTGCATCATGATGAAGTTGATGACGCCTTCCCTCGTGGTACTTTTTACATCCTCCAGATGCTTTTCCAGCCGGTATGTTACGCCGATATAGCAATACCAGTCGCCCGAAGGGCCCTGATAAATGTAGCTGTCCAGAGACTGGTCATCGACCAGAAGCGCTTTCTCCTCTTTCAGTGCCTGCCCCAGTGCTTTCGCCTGGTCCGGCCGAATGGACTGCCGGGTCCCGAGGGTATAAGCATCTCCGTAAGTACTGCTTCTCGGCGTGAACGAATCCGCACCGCTGAATATGAAAACACACTCACTGAAGTCCTTCGTTGTTCCGACGGCATAGACATAATCCACGTCGTGGATCATGGCCAGCGAATTGAATTCATCGATCACAGTGGTGTACATAACCTCCGCGAAGACCTTCTTGTCCGCATCCGACAGTTTGGCAATATCCGCCTCGGTTGCTTCGGAACAGACAAATCCCGGATAACGAATCCCCAGCTCCATCTCCTTCACCATGGTCTTTTCCGTGAAATCGTATTCCACATCCAGCTGATCCGCATTTTCGATCCAGTAATCCCAGAGATAACTCAGGGACGGATACATCATCAGGTCCATGGAAAGATCATTCGCGATCTGCTGGGAGTATTTCTGCTTCTCCTGACGGAATGACTGATCCGTGATGTACCGCAGCGCAAAATAGGATGTGATTCCCGTGACCAGGGTCGCAAAGAGGAAGAAGAAGGCAACCTGCGCCGCAAGACTGATCCGGAAGGATTTTTTCTCTTTATTCAGTTGTTCCTTCTTCTCTGCCATGGCAAACTCCTGCCTTCAGTTCCATCGTGCCGGAGCAAGAGGGATCCTACTCCGTATATTCCAACAGGTAGTTCCCGTTCTTATAAGTAGCCCTTGCGGGGCTCTGGAGCGGGGTCGCGGGGTATTTATCGTGATCATATGCATAATAATTCGGACGGACCGTCAGGGAGAACCGCTCCACCTCGATGTCCGTTTCCAGGAACCCGATATGCTGGTGGGTATAGATCGGAGAAGGATCCATGTGGTACCATTCACCATCGATCTTCACCATCAGCCAGTAATGCTTTCCGGGTCCGGGCCAGCGCTCGATCTGTATATTCTCGATGCCTGCCTTGTCCAGAAGCTTCTTGCAGGTAACCATATGGGTATAGCAGTCACCGGAATGTCCCTGCAGACCCTCCAAAGCTTCCTCCACCTCGTCACGCACGGTCCTTGCACCGTTCCAGGGCACATTCTTCCTTACCCAGACATAGATGGCGAAGGCCTTCTCGATATCCGTCATTCCGTCATACAAAAGCTCCGAAAGCACCTGGTCCGCCAGTGCTTCCACCTGCAGCATGTCCGCATAGTTCTCGGGGGGTTCCACTACATGCACCTGAATCGTATCGCTGCCGGTCCGGCCGTACCGGTCGGTGGCCGTATAAATTACCGTATAATCTCCGGGCTGGTCCAGGTTCACCCGGGAATTGTCGATCGTAAACTGCACATCCGGATCCATGACATCCTCAACCGTAACGCCCGGGCGGTATGCAACACTTTCACCGGTATAGATCGTCTTATCCTCAAGTCCGCAGAGCTTTGGCCGGATATCCGGGTCGTAGAGGGTCATTTCCGCGGAAAGATAGGTGCGGTTTCCTCCCTCATCCTCCAGGAAGAGCTCCACCTCCCTGGTTCCTTCCGTTTCAAAATCGGGAGTTGCAACAAAATGCGGCGTCACCTCGGTCACATCCTCCGACCATACGATAAAGTCCTCCGCCGTACGGATCTCTCCCGTCTTCCCGTCTATATTCCCGGCCTCTCCCGTGGGAGCGACCGTATCGCGGACAGCGAGGGTCGCGGTCTTGGTAAAGGGTCCCCAGCCGATCTCCACCGGATATACGCCGGGCCTTTGGGTATCGATCGTACCAAGGTCCGTCTCCAGCCGGGCCAGACTGCTGTCCTCTTCCAGGAAATCCGACAGTCCCGGCAGCGAACCGCCGGTCTCGATGGTCACCTGGGACCGTACATTTCCGTCAAACCGGAGCATAAGGATCCCTCCCGTGATCAAACCTCCCAGCAGAAGCGCCAGAAGGGACAGGATAACCGTAAAGAGTATTCTGTTTTTCTTTTTCCCGGTTTTCATCTGATCTGTGACAGGTCCTTCCATAGAAACGCATGAATAGAAATGCATCAGAGCCGCAACTTTCATTATAACCTTTTTTTCGAAGAAAAACCACCAAAAACATGAGACTATCCCTTTTTTTGCCGGCTTCTTTATGCTATACTGTTTATCTGAGACACTCTCATCCGGACCGGTTTCGGAAAACTGCCGCAAAGAAGGCGGCGGATCCGGCAAAAACCGTTCCATAATCCAGAATTCAGAAAGGATACTGCCATGTCAAACACAATCGATACCCGTTCCATCAATGCGATCCGGATCCTCTCCGCAGATGCGATCCAGAAGGCAAATTCCGGACATCCGGGCCTGCCGCTCGGCGCAGCTCCCACAGCTTATACGCTCTGGAGCAAGGTGATGAACCACAATCCGAAGGATCCGAAATGGGAGAACCGTGACCGGTTCATCCTGTCCGGAGGACACGGCTCCATGCTGCTGTACTCCCTGCTTCATCTCTTCGGCTACGGACTCACCGCAGAGGATCTGGCGAATTTCCGTCAGCTGGACTCTCTCACCCCGGGACATCCGGAGTACCGTCACACCGTCGGCGTTGAAGCAACCACCGGACCTCTCGGTGCGGGTATGGCGATGGCTGTGGGCATGGCTATGGCAGAGAAGCACCTGGCTTCCGTATTCAATAAAGAGAACTACCCGGTAGTGGATCACTACACCTACGTTCTGGGCGGCGACGGCTGCATGATGGAGGGCATCTCCTATGAGGCATTCTCACTGGCAGGAACCCTCGGTCTTTCCAAGCTGATTGTGCTGTACGATTCCAACGACATTTCCATCGAGGGCGGTACCAACATCGCATTCCGCGAGAATGTACAGAAGCGTTTCGAATCCTTCGGCTTCCAGACCCTGCGTGTAGAGGACGGAAATGATCCGGATGCGATCCTGGCGGCGATCGAAGAGGCAAAGGCAGACACCACCCGTCCGTCCATGATCGAGATCAAGACGAAGATCGGTGCAGGCTGCCCGGCCAAGGAAGGCAAGGCTTCCGCACACGGCGAGCCTCTGGGTGTGGACAATGTGGCTGCCCTCCGCGAGAACCTGGGCTGGGAGGATTCCACTCCCTTCGCGGTTCCGCAGGATATCTACGATCATATCGCGGGGATCGTTGCCGAAAAGGCAAAGGTTGAGGATGCATGGAATGCACTCTTCGAAGACTATAAGAAGGCTTTCCCGGAAATGGCAGAGCTTTGGGCACAGTATCATGACGAGGACAGCGCAAAGGTTCTCTATGATGACGAGGCCTTCTGGAACATGGCAGATGCTCCGGAAGCAACCAGAAATCTCTCCGGTAAGCTGATCAATTACATGAAGGATAAGCTCCCGAACTTCTTCGGCGGTGCTGCGGATCTGGCTCCTTCCACCAAGACCTACATGAAGGATCTGGGCGACTTCTCGAAGGAGACTCCGGAAGGAAGCAACCTGCACTTCGGTGTACGTGAGCTGGCCATGGCAGCCATCGGAAACGGTATCTGGCTCCACGGTGGTCTTCGCCCCTTCGTATCCACCTTCTTCGTATTCAGTGACTATGTAAAACCCATGGCCCGTCTGTCCGCTCTGATGCAGGTGCCCCTCACCTACGTTCTGACACACGACAGTATCGGTGTCGGCGAGGACGGCCCGACCCACGAGCCTATCGAGCAGCTGGCGATGTTCCGTGCCATGCCGAACTTCTACGCATTCCGTCCGGCAGACGCGACCGAGACCGCTGCCGCATGGTACTACGCCGTAACCAGCAAGACCACTCCGTGTGCTCTTGTACTTACCCGTCAGAATCTGCCGCAGCTTTCCGGCTCCTCCAAGGAAGCCCTGAAGGGCGGTTACATCCTGGAGAACAGCACGAAGGAGACTCCGGATGCGATCCTTATCGCCACCGGTTCCGAGGTGCAGCTGGCCGTAGAAGCACGCGAGAAGCTGCTGGCTGAGGGTATCGATGCCCGGGTTGTCAGCATGCCCTGTATGGATCTCTTCAACGATCAGTCCGCAGAGTATAAGGAGGCGGTTCTTCCGTCAGCCGTAACAAAGCGTGTGGCTGTGGAAGCACTCACCACCTTCGGATGGGAGAGATATGTGGGACTTACCGGTAAGGTTGTGGGCATGACCACATTCGGCGCGTCCGCACCGGCAGGCCTTCTCTTCCCGAAGTTCGGAATCACCACCGAGGCCGTGATCGACGCAGTGAAGGCACAGTTCTAAAGAAAGTATATAAAGAGCTATAAACAACAAAGTACCTGACAGGTTCCGCACGACACCGTTCGTGCACAGGAACCGTCAGGTATTTTGTTATATGTTATATACTATATGCTGCCGGGGAACATCTGTTGCGTGCTGTCGGCGCTGCCGACTGCCGTGGATCCGCTGCCGACTGCCGTGGATCAGGATATAAGAGATAAAAATGTCCTGCCGCATGATATCGGCAGGACATTCGCTGTTAACGATTTTATTATGCCAGTTCTTCCAGCTGGATCAGTGCATCCCGGAGTACCACGGTCATGTGCTCTTCAAAATATTCCTTGGACGCGTAGGAGATGCGGCAACGGCTGCCGAACTCGTTCAGCGTGGTGCAGAGCTTTGCAAACTCATCCACGGAGTTTCTCTCCCGTCCGAGATACAGATAATATCTCTGGTTCAGCGGATTCTTGTAAAGAATGTTCTCGCTGTCGTAGTGCATACTGAGCAGCTTCGATGCGTGGATCACACTCTGCAGATCCTTGAATTCATACAATGCAAAGGGATCCGGATCCGAGGGCTTCGGCTTCTTCGGTACCGGCTTTCCTCCCGGGATGGCGGTTTCCGGATTGCCCGGAACTCCCGGCACGTCTCCGCCGGACATCTTCCGTACCTCGGCGCCCATCTTCCCGGCGAGGCCGGATACGATATTATCGATCATGCTCATGATATCCTTCGGATCGATCTGGGACGACCTGGGAATACTGAACTCTGCACGGATCTCGGGACCCTGCTGGATCTGAATGCCGTCCGGTCCCTGCTTCAGATCCGGATCATTCTCCGGACTGTCCGGCCCTTCCGTTTCGTCGTAAATATGTCCGCCGGGTCCGTCATATTCCTGTCCCTCAAAACCGGGGCCTCCCGGTCCGTCGAACTGCGGTCCCTCCGGACGATCAAAGCCCGGTCCGCCTTCCTCATCCGTTTCCGGGTCTCCGGAAGGATGATCGTATTCGATTCCATTTGTAAAATGAGAAAATCTCGTGTCCAGCTCATCCGGGTTCTCAACACGGCTGATATTCACCACCAGCCCGTACTCGGACATGGGGATCGCTTCCACCATAAAAGGCTGCGGTCCGTCTTCCACACCCAGCTCTTCCCGCGCAAGCTCCATCAGGTCATCAAAAAGAGCCTTCGCCTTATCGGAACCGTAGGCCAGCTCGGAGATCTCTATATCCCGTTCCTCCAGATCGGACCGATCCAGGATGAAACGCACCTTATTCTCATTGATTCGTTCAGTCTTCATATGTTTGCCTCTCTCCCCGGCGGAATCTGCTTACAGCCTTTGCATGCAACATTTCTGCACAATTTATTTCTTGCAAATCCCATGTTCCGGATATATGATAGATACGAACATCCCAACATCAAAGTTCTGCCATGGGCTTCCCGTCATTCCGGAAATGACTTCGCGGAATGCCCTGTTCCGGCATATTCCCGACTGCTTTGATACCATATTACATTCATGGTACAACGGTCAACTATCACAACGCTTACCTCCTTGTACCACGGATAGAAAGGAGGATCATTTCATTCGTTACAGATAATCTGTGACACTCTGTATAAAGCAAGAGATGGGACATGCTCCTAGGAGTATGCCCCATTTCTCTTCCGGCAGACTGTGGTTAGCCTTCGGAGATAGCTCCTACCGGGCAGCCACCTGCACAAGCACCGCAGCTGATGCAAGAATTCTCATCGATTACGAACTGTCCGCCGTTATCAGAGATCGCACCTACCGGGCAGGTTCCTGCGCATGCACCACATCCGATGCAAGCATCGCCAATTACATATGCCATAGTCTATCCCTCCTTCATGAAATGATATAACGATTGTGAATGTATTTTACACCATCTTGTCAGTTTTCACAAGTATATTTGTAAAACATCACGAAGTTATCACAGGATATCGCATCAGATCCGGAGATCCGTGTCAAATCTGGCACGAAGGTTGGGATTGGAATCAATATATGCTTTAATACTCCGGATATTGTCGGATATCTCGTCCATGGCGCGAAGCACGTTGTGGAAGCTTTCATACTCTTCCTCGGTGATCTTGCCGTCCTTGGAAATGTTGATCAGGATCCTGGAAATGTCTTCGATGGACTGCGCACTGCTGAGGAACTGCAGGGACAGGCGCTCCAGGGAATCCACCTGAACGGCCTTCCTGTGTTTGCCCAGCACACGTTCATTTCCGATGGGACAGACATTTCTGCAGAAATCTTCGCAAAGATACGGCGCATTATACTCTCTGGACATGATCAGGACCTCTTCCGCATAGGGTTCGATCTTGTCCAGCTCGATCCTGGCCAGCCGGCTCCGCTCAATACCCAGCTGAAGCGCCGCCTTCTCACGGCTGGAGAAGGTTCCGTTCTTCTCTGCTGCGCGGATCCGTGCGATATAATAGATATTTTCAGTTGCTTTGGATGCTTTTCTGCCCATATTGTACCTCCCCGGGAATCAGCACCTGCCGCGGAATAACCCGCGAAAGAATGTTAATACCTATAACAATTCCAGCATATGTTATCATAGGACAGGCCGAAAATCCAGCAAAAAATCAAGGGAAACGCGCACCCGTGTGGCGCAAATCCCTTGATTTATAAGGCTTTTCCGGAAATATTAAGAATTCTTTATAATGCTCCCGTCACTCTCCGTCCCTTTCCTTTACTTCGAGCCAGGCCTGATAGACCTCCCGCTTCGGTATTCCCCGCTCTGCGGCAACAGCTTTCATGGCATCCTTTTCGGGCATTCCCTGCGCAAGATACTGTCGCATATGTTCCTCAAGGGAGAGCTCCGACCACCGGGCTTCGGCCTCCGTACGCTGCTCCTCTTCGGACTTTCCGGCGATCACCAGCACGTACTCTCCCCGGGGTTCCTCCTCCCGGAAATGTGACAGTGCGCCTTCCAGCGTGGTTTTCAGGAATGTCTCATGTTTCTTCGTCAGCTCCTTGCAGACCGTAACGGAACGGTCTCCCAGGGTTGCTGCCAGATCCTCCAGGGTCCGTACCAGATGGTGCGGCGCTTCGTAGATCACGATGGTACGTGTCTCCCGGTCAAGTTCTTCCAGGATCCGCCGGCGTTCCTTCTTATCCTGCTTCTCCTGGGGGAGAAAGGCTTCGAAGGCAAACCGCCGGGTGGGCTGTCCGGAGGCGATCAGCGCATTTACCGCCGCACAGGCGCCCGGAACCGGTACCACGGGGATCCCCGCCTCGTAACAGCGGCTTACCAGCACCTCCCCCGGATCGGAGATGCCGGGGGTTCCGGCGTCCGTGATAAGGGCGATGCTCCGCCCCTCCAGCAGGTGTCCGATCAGGACCTCCGCCTTCTCGTATTTATTGAATTCATGATAGCTCGTCATCGGGGTATGGATGTCAAAATGGGTCAGCAGCTTCCGGCTGTTCCGCGTGTCCTCCGCGGCGATCTCGTCTGCCTCGGAGAGGATCCGTACCGCGCGGTAGGTCATGTCTTCCAGATTCCCGATGGGGGTCGCCACCAGGTAAAGTATTCCGCTCATGATAACTCCTTTTTCTTTTTTTTTGCAGTGCGAGGGATCCCATTACGTGGGGATTCTTCGCACAAAGCGCAGCGTTCCTGCTCGATCCGGCGATGCCGGATCTACACCGGAACGCGATGCTTTATGCTCCGAATGACATGCTGTTGCAGCCCGATGCTTCGATGTCATCCCGAGCGCAGCGAAGGATCTCATGGTTTTCCGTACATATCAAGAACCTGCCGTGTGTAGCTTCCGTCCGGATTGTAGACCACCAGCGCCGGAAGCACCGTCAGCTGCGGGCCGCCGCCCTGCACCGATTCCAGCAGCACCATATTCGGTTCCTTATCCGCGTAGGGCTGTACCAGCTGCATCCGCTTCGGTTCCAGCCTGTATTTCTGCAGGGTCTGCATCAGTTCCGGCAGACGGAAGGGTTTATGCACGATGGTAAATGTGCCCCCGGGCTTCAGCAAATGTGCCGCCGCCTGTACGATCTCCTCCCAGGAGACCGCGATCTCATGCCTTGCCAGATTGTAGGCCGTCTCGTCATTGTGTAACCCGCCGGTTCCCTTGATATAGGGCGGATTGCAGATTACCGCATCATAGACCGCCTTCGGGAAATTCTGCGGGACCTCCCGGATATCCCCCTGAAGGATCCGGAGGTTCTCCGTAGCTTCCGGACCTCCGGCGGAGCATGCCCGGTTCAGCTGCACACTGCGGGAAGCCATGTCCGCAACGGAAGCCTGCAGCTCCAGACCGTCGCAGGATGCACATTTTCCCTTGGCAGTGAGAAGCAGCGGAATGATCCCGGTTCCGGTCCCCAGGTCCATGACCCGGTCCTTCCGACGGGTCCTGGCGAAGTTGGCCAGCAGCACCGCGTCCATTCCGAAACAGAAAAAGGATGGGTTCTGGATGATCCGGAACCCATTTACCTCTAAATCGTCAATTCGTTCTCCCTCGCGGAGAAAGTCTGTCTCTTTCATAATTACTGTTGTGATTTATCCTCCGGCTTACGGTTCGGCCGGTTGTGTCTTCTGCGGGAGCGCTGACCGCCGCCCTGCTCTTTGGACTGGCCCTGCTGATTCTGGGCCTGGTTCTGGTCACCGCCTCTCCGGCTGCCTTCGCGATTCATGTCACGATTTCCGTCGCGGCCTCCCTCACGGTTCATGTCACGGTTTCCGTCGCGGCCTCCCTCACGGTTCATGTCGCGGTTTCCGTCACGGCCTCCCTCACGGTTCATGTCGCGGTTTCCGTCACGACCGCCCTCGCGTCTTCCTCCGTCCCGGTTCCGGTTACGATCCGAATGATCCCGGTTGTTCCGGTTCCGTTCTTTCTTCTCGCCGTCCCGCTCCGGTCTTTGCTCCGTGCGATCCTTTGCACCGCCTTCCTTCCGGTCACGTCCGCCGTGCTCACGGCCGGAACGCTCCCTTGCGCCGCGTCCCTGTCCGCCGTCTGCATTTTCCGGACGGTTCCTGCGGTGTCTTCCGCCTGCGGATCTTCCCTCTTCACCGGGTTCTCCGTCGTCCTCCAGCTGGGACAGCTCGGGATCCAGAAGGGATTCATCCGTTTCAAAACGTCTTCCGCGGGGACCGGAAACCAGCTCCTCCACGCGGTATTCCACCAGCTCCTTATTACCTTCTTCATCCGTCACATAGATCTTCACCTTCTGACGGAGCACATTCAGGGAAGCAACCTCTCCGGTCACGCCGTCGTAGGCTGTCACCCGATCACCCACATTCGGGAGCTTGGAGTTCAGATATTCGTAAGTATCCTGCTCATGCTTGAGGCAGCACATGAGTCTGCCGCAGGCTCCGGAGATCTTCGTCGGGTTCAGGGACAGGTTCTGTTCCTTGGCCATCTTGATCGATACCGGGATAAAATCCGACAGATACGAATGGCAGCAGAACTCTCTTCCGCAAATGCCGATGCCGCCGCACATTCTCGCCTCATCCCGGACACCGATCTGCCGAAGTTCGATCCTGGTGCGGAACACGGACGCCAGATCCTTTACGAGTTCGCGGAAATCCACACGGTTATCCGCCGTAAAATAGAACATGACTTTATTGTTATCAAATGCATACTCCGCGGAAACCAGCTTCATCGCAAGATCGTGCTCACGGATCTTCTGTACGCAGATATCATATGCCCGCTTTGATTTCTCTAAATTCGTCTCGTATCGTATGATGTCCTGTTCGGTGGCAAGGCGCTGGATCGGGCGAAGTCCGCCCTGGATACGCTCCTCATCTACCTCCCGGCGCGCCATCACGACCCAGCCGTATTCAATACCCTTGGAGGTTTCCACGATCACCTTGGTCCCCAGCTCAACGGCATTGTCCCTCGGATCAAAATAGTACACTCGTCCGTTCTTACGAAAACGGACGCCGATCACTTCCTTCATAACAGTTCTTTGTTCTCCTACTCTTTCTTCTCAGATCTCCTTCAACGTCAGGATCAGAAGACGCATGATATCTTCCAGCCTTGCATTGACTTCGATCCGCTTCTTTGCATTTTCAATGGCCTTCGCCTTATCCTCCAGCTCGTTGTAGGACAGGTACTTCGCCTGATCCCGGATCGTGCTGTATTCCTCGCGGAAAATGATCTTGTCCGGTTTTCCGGTCACCTTCAGCATCAGGATGTCCCGATACCAGACCATCATCAGGTCCAGATACTCGCCGATGTTCATTTTATAATTGACACAGGACTCGATCGCGTCGGCGATGTCCTCCATGTCCATGTCGTAGATCTGCTTCTCCAGACGGATCACGGAACGCACCAGCGCCTCGTAGTCCTCATTTGTCGCAAGAAGGATGGCTTTGCCGAGGTTGCCCTGGGCGTATTCCATGCAGAACCGGGCTTTCGCGTCGTCCAGCTGGTAATGCTCCTTCAGATACTCCTCCACGTCCCTTTCCTTTACGGGCTTCGTGCTGAGGGTGATGCATCTGGAAATGATGGTGGGCAGCAGCTTCTCCAGGGAGTTCGTGATCAGGATCACGATGCCGTATGCCGGCGGCTCCTCGATGGTCTTCAGCAGCGCATTCTGCGCCTGGGGATTCATCAGCTGCGCATCATTTATAATATAGATCTTATACTTGCCGCTGTAGGGACGGATGTCCATGGTGTTCACCACCTGGTCCCGCACCTCATCCACGGAGATCAGGTTCGACTTCTCATGCTGCACCATGATGATGTCCGGATGATTGCCGGAATCCGCCTTCTTACAGGACGGACATTCGTTACAGGGATCCGCCTCCCCCTTCTCACACTGCAGCGTCTTTGCAAAGGAGAATGCCAGCGAGCTGCGTCCGCTCTCGTCCTCACCGCAAATGATATATGCATGACCGACCCGATCCTGCTCAATGCTGCTCTTAAAATGACGGATGATATCTTCATGCCCTATGATATGCTGAAAGTCCATACATGGCCCTCCTTTCTGTCCGCTTTCCCTTCCCGGGAATGCCCGGCGGCATCTGCCCCTCTCGCGCCGGTATGCGCGATGGCGCTTTGATCTGCCGGTGGATTTCCGCCGCTATCCGGCGAGAAGCTCATTTACCTTACCCTTAATCATATCACAAATGGTATCGATCGGTAAAGTGGCATCTACCGTGAGGATCCTCTCCGGGTCCCGGGCCGCCAGTGTGCGGTAGCCCTCTGCCACCTTCTTATGAAAATCGATGGATTCCTGTTCCATCCGGTCCAGCTCGGCCTGGTTCTTCTTCCTGGCAATCCCCACCTCCGCCGGCAGGTCCAGCAGAAATGTGACGTCCGGCATATACTCTCCGATGGCGGGACGGTTCACCGCATACACCGTCTCCACCCCGAGGCCCCGGGCTATTCCCTGATAGACCACCGAGGAATCCACGAAACGGTCGCTGATCACGGCCTTTCCGGCTTCCACCGCCGGTCCGATCACCTCACCCACCAGCTGGGCACGGGCAGCTGCATAGAGCAGAAGCTCCGTGGACGGTTTCATTTCCTTATGCTCCGGGTCCAGCAGCAGTCCGCGGATCGCTTCACTGATCACGGTGCCTCCGGGCTCCCTGGTCAGCAGCACATCGTAGCCCTTCTCCGTAAGATACTCTTTCAGGCGCTCGATCTGCGTCGTCTTCCCGGCTCCGTCCGGGCCCTCCATGGTGATAAATATTCCTCTCATATCCCTCTCCGTTCTGTCATTCCGGATTCTATAGTCGTAATTCCCGGGCGCCTTTCTCAGGTCACGGCTCCGCCGGTCTCCAGCATGATGATCTCGATTACGCGCTGCAGCTGATCGGAAATGTGTCCTCTCATGGCCTGCTGCGCCTTGACCACGTCGCCCTCCAGGATGGCTTCCATAATACGGGCATGCTCACGGGACAGCTTGTCGTGGGAACTGAAATCCTTTACATATTCATAACGGTAACGGTAGACCTGTTCTCTGAGACTGTGAGCCAGGCTCACCAGCCTGCGGTTCTTGGTGGCTTCGAAAATGACATCGTGGAACCGTTCATCCTTCTCCACGATCTTTACCACGTCCTTCTTCTCCAGCGCGGCATCAAAGGCCTCCGCCGCCTTCTGCAGCTTGGCCTTCCCCTCATCATCAATACGGAGACTTGCCAGACGGACCGCAAGGTCCTCGATGGCCATACGGACCTCCAGGGCTTCCTGCAGATCATCCACGGTGATCCGGGCAACCTCCGCGCCCTTCCGGGGAAGCATCACAACCAGGCCCTCCAGCTCCAGCATGCGGATGGCTTCCCGCACCGGCGTCCGGCTGACCTCCAGGCTCTTCGCCAGCTTCTCTTCCATCAGTCGTTCTCCGGGCTTCATTTCCCCGCGAATGATGGCATTTCGTAAGGTTTTAAAAACGACTTCACGTAGCGGCAGATATTCCGCCGGATCAAATTCCAGTTTCATACGTGACCTCCTTTTCAGATTGGTCCCAGTCATCCTGAGCGAAGCGAAGGATCTCACTCCTGCGATGTCAGGAAGATCATCGCCGAAATCCCTTCTGCTGCCAGCTTCTCCTGCAGAGCCGGAATATCCGGAACCACAGCAGGTTCATCATCGATCATTGTGTTTTCCGGAGACGCAGCCGCTACTCCGGCCTGAATCGCCTCACCTACTGCGCTTTCCGGAGACGCAGCCTCGGTTCCGCTTCCTTCCGTTCCGGCACCTGCCGGCAGAATCCCGAATACGGTGGGACCGCTTCCGGTCATAATGGTTGACATGACTCCCAGTTCCCTCAGGCATGCTTCAATCTTTGAGATTTCCGGATGGTTCGAAACCGTAACCGACTCCAGTACATTTCCGAGACGATCCGTAACTCCCCTCAGGTCTCCCGCCTGCAGCGCAGCCACCATGCCGTCAATGTCCGGATGGACCACAGCCGCCGGATCCTGGCTGTCATATGACGTATATACCTCCTTCGTGGAAACCCCGAAGGAAGGTTTGATGATCAGGAACTGACAGGGCGGCAGATCCGGCAGCCGTGTCAGCTTCTCTCCGATTCCCTCGGCCAGTGCGGTTCCGCCCATCAGACAGTAAGGCACGTCTGCACCCAGACGAACCCCCAGTTCCGCAAGCTCCTCCGGTGTGGCGCCGGTCTCAAAGAGCTCCGCCACCCCCTGCAGTGCCGCAGCACAATCCGTACTGCCTCCGGCCATGCCCGCTGCCATGGGGATATGCTTCTCCAGTGTAATGGTCACGCCGCAACGGATCTGATATTTCTCAAGTACCGCCTTTGCCGCACGGACGATCAGATTCCTGTCATCCAGCGGCATATCCGCAATGTCCGGAATGGTGCAGTCCTCTGTCAGCCGAAGCTGTACCCCGGGGGCAGCCTGCTTCTCAAACGTCAGCACATCATAAAGTCCGATCTGCTGCATCACCATCCGCACCAGATGATAACCGTCCTCCCGGAGGCCTGTGATATCCAGCCCCAGGTTCACCTTCGCATATGCCCTTCTCTCGATCCTGTCTCCCATGGCGAATCTCTCCCCAATCATGTGCTTTGTATACAGTATGCTTGTATTCTTGTATCCATCTTACGTTTTTTCACCCGAAAATGCAAGAAAAACCGTAGAAAAACGCCCGCGAAGCCAATGACGGCTGCCCCGCGGACGGATTATAGATTCTCATTTTTATTTCTATATTTTAGTTCACATTAAGCTGTCACCGGTTCCGATTCGGTACATTTAAATATACAGAAGCCGAAGTAATCGGGCCATCTGCCTTTCGTCTTCTTACGGGCTCACTTCTTTATAATCCGTAGATCCGGAGCCCTGCGGTCTGCACCTCCTGCAGCTTCCGGAGTGCGTCCTCCGTCACCCGTTCTCCTGCCCGGAGGATCGGTATGCCGGGCGGATATACATAAATGTCCCGCTGCACAAAATCTCCGACCCGGGGCAACCGCTTAGAACTGTCCACCCGCTTCTTCCCTGCCTTCTTCGAGGCCGGTTCTTCCGGCTTTCTCACCAATACCTCGGTGGTTCCGGGCTCTTCCGGCTCCTCGTCCGGCTCTTCCGTACTTCCGGATTCTTCCGGCTTCCTGGCCAATACCTCCGTGGTTCCGGGTTCTTCCGGCTCCACATCAGGCACTTCCGTAATCCCGGGTTCATCCGACAACTCTATGGTTTCGGATAAAGCAGCCTTCCTGCGGCGCCGCGTCTGGCGTTTCTTCTGACCGACGGATTTCTGCGAAACCGAAGACGTGGACTCCCCATTCTGCTCCGACGGTTCCTCCGCCACCGTACGCAGGGCTTCCCCGCTCCGCTCCGGCGATTCCTCCGCCACCATATGCTCGGACTCCCCACTCTGCTCTGACGGTTCCTGCGTATTCGTCTTCCCACCGGTTTGTTGTCCTGCTGACTGCTTCTTTCGTCCGGCAATCTCCGCATCCAGCCGGAGAAGCGCTTCCTTCAGCCGCTGCAGATCCGCCTCCTCATCACATACCGTTGAGATCAGGATGATCTCCCGGCTGCCGGCCAGTTCCACCACGATCCCCTCGCACCTTTCCAGCCAGTCCGCCATTTCCGGGCCGGTCATGACCGCACCGGAAAGCGGTTCGTCTACGGATGATTCTTTGGATGAAGTCTCTTCTCGTTCTGCTCCGTCGGAACACCGGAAGAGAAGCCGTGTGGGGTCCTGGGTCCCGGGAAGCTCCGTCAGTTTCAGGTTATTCAGTTCCTCCGAAAGCTCCTCCCGGAAATCCTCCATCCTGCGGATGTACCGGTCAAAACTCTCCCGGTTCTCATCCGCCCAGACAAGGGCTTCCTCCGCGGAAAGCATGAGGATGTAGGAGGGCGAGCTGGACTGAAATACCGCCAGCTGCTCGGCAACTGCTGCCTCCAGACGTTCCCGGTTCAGTGCCGGAACCGGGGCCGATGCATAGTCCGATGCGGCGCCCATATCCTCCATCCCGGATTTCTGCCCGCTCACGGCTTCGGTACCGGTCATTTCCTCCGTCCCGGATTCCTGTCCGCTCACGGCTTCGGTACCGGTCATTTCCTCTGTCACTGATCCGGAGGATTCCTCCGATGACGAGTCACTACCCACATACAATACGGCGATCTGGGTCAACGCCGGAAGGGTTTTATGCAGGCTGGCGATCACATATTCCGCACCACAGCCCACACCGCTGTGCCACGCCATTTCCTCGCAGAAGGGCAAATGTGCACCATGCGCTTCATCCACGATCAGCGGGATCCCGTAAACCTGCAGCACGGCATGCAGCTCCCCCAGAGGAGAAAAACTACCGCCATATGTCGGTGACGTGATGATACAGCCTGCGACCTGCTCCGAATCTTCCACTTCCTCCGAGAGAGTCCGAAGAAGCGTCTCCGAGGACACCGGCCCATACACCGGATCCCCCTCCGGTTCCAGGGAAATGATCCTTGCTCCCACCAGCCGGAGTCCGTTCCAGACGGATTTATGACAGTTCGCCGCCACCAGGAATATGGGGCGCAGTTCCTCTTCTTTGGCAAGATCCGTCTTCCCCTCGGCCCATACCGGGATATTTGCGGATGCCCCGGAGATCCGCTCTCTCCAAAGCTTCGCGGCTGCGGATACAGCCGCCAGGATCCCGGCCGTGGAACCGCCCACCAGATAATGACAGTATGCAGCTCCAACTGCTGCCGCAGCGGCCCTCTCGGATTCCAGGATCGCTCCTGTAGCATGATGCAGATCATCCGTGCCCGGAACCTCTGTCACATCCAGCCGGAACATTTCATCCCACATTCCGCCAAGTAGCGCTTTTCTCTTATGTCCCGGCATATGCCAGGGCGAAAGTGCCCGTCCCGTATAGGCTTCCAACATTTGACTGATCGATCGCTTCATATTATCGTTGCCTTTTCCATGCTTGTTTTATATAATACACTTTGGGTCTTCGCCCGGATAACCTATGAATTCGGAAGTTCCGGCCGTCGGACCATATCATTATATCATAGTTCAAAGCACGTTTGAACACTTGCCTGAAAGGGGAACATTATGGCACAGGTAAAAAAGAAAAAGACCAAAAATGAGTATCGGACGTCCATGCGCGTATGTTTCATCTGCGCCGCGTTTTTTCTGATCATCGCGGGTATCTACGCCGCAGCTCATTGGAACTACATGGTCATGAACAAAACCGTCAATCTGAATGAAGAGATCTATGAGGGCAAGGACCCGAACAAGGGTGATTACGTGACATTAAATGTAAATCTCGTACTCGGAAACTATGCGGAGACCAAGCACAGGATCAACGGTATCATCCCGATCGGAACCGATGAGCATTATGCAGTGGTTCTTTTCGATCAGGAGGGAAATCTCTATGTCATGTCCCTCACTGTAAAGAGCAGCAGCGACATCGACGCATTGGAGTCCATGGTGAACCCCACCTGGGATCTGCTGAGCGGTATTTCCGAGAAATGGCCCACCGGCATCTCTCTCACCGGACGGATCTCGACCATGGATTCGGAGATCCGCGGCTACTACAAGCAACAGCTAAGCAGTGCAAATATCACAACCTCCGATTTCAAAGAAATCTATGAACTGACACTGGATGCAACCGAAACCCGGTTCAGCAAGTTCCTTTGCACCGGTCTGCTCCTGCTGATCGGCGCAGGCTGCATCATCGGAGCCCTCAGTGCAAAGAAGAAAATGAAGGAAGTGGAAGACATTCAGGAGATCGGACGGCAGAATGCATCGGATCCTTCCCTGAATCCGTTCCTGAACGGAGGAGCAGGTTCCATGAATCCGTATAATGCAGGAACCGATGCATCGAATCCCTACGCGGCAAGCATGGATCATCCCCAGAGTGCCGGAACCGATAACGCCGCAGGTACTGCCTACGGTGCAGCCGGTGCGGCTTACGGAGCTGCTGCAGGTACCAACTACAGTGCAGACGCTACTAATCCCTACGGAACGAATGCGGGTGCCAACTATGGCGCGGACGCTTCCAACCCCTACGGTACAAATGCTGGCAACGCTTACGGTGCGGACGCTTCCAACCCCTACGGCACAAACTACGGCACGGATGCCGAAAACTCCTACAATGCATACACACCGGATTCCGCATCCTCCGATTCTTACAATTCCGACTCCTATACACCCAACTAATATCCGTTGATCCACGGACCGGTTTGGAGGAACCCGTCCACATTTCACGGACATATATACAAAAGAAGACCGCCACATCTTTTTACGGATGTGGCGGTCTCTTTATGCGTGTTGTGTCTTGTTACAGTCTTGCTACGGCGTTGTTCCGTTGCCGTTTCCGGCTGCGTTCGGGTCTGTTCCGGTTCCTGCATTTCCGCCGGTTCCGTTATCCGTTCCGGTACCTGTACCTGTGTCGGTACCCGTTCCCGTTCCGGTGTCCGTTCCGCCGCTGCTCGGCGTCGGCGTGTAGTTGGGCTTGCCCATGTTCTTCGTATAATCGTATTCCTTCTTAATCTCCGGGAAGACTCCCTTGTTGTAGAGATGTCCGAAGTAGTCCGTTTCAAGAACTCCGTAACAGTAGTTGATCTTGTTGCTTACGATCCGGTTGATCTTATCTACATAATCATCCGGAATCTTCTCCGCCGCATTTGCGGGTGTGAAATCCCCGCCAATGTAGGTACCCTTGTCTGTCTTCCAGTTGTACCACAGGTTGAACATGATGGGCTCGGAATCCGAGAACACATCACGTCCCGGCAGAAGCCGGCAATCCCACTGGGTTCCGAAGAGGTTCGACAGGGTCGGCAGGATATCGATGGAGCATACCGGATCATCCACGATGATCGGATCCTGCTTCTCCAGGCAACCGCTCCAAAGGATCAGGCGGTTGTGGTCACGCTGCAGATAGTTGGTAACTGTGTAGCCATACAGCTCGGACAGCAACGGTATCTCACCCAGCGCCGCATCGTCATCCAGACCGTACGGGAAATGATCCGCCGAGATACAGATTACGGTATCATCTGCAATACCTGCCTTCTCCAGCTGATCGATCAGGTATGTCAGCGCTGCCTCCAGCTCCAGGTTACATGCGATGTAAGCCTTTACATCTTCCGAATACGGAAGGTTCTCCACCTTATCCCAGTGCTTCCGGGACATTGCATTGGAGTTGTAGCTGTAGGAGGAGTGTCCGCTGACGGACATGTAGTAAATGTTGAACGGCTGCTTATTGATGTACTGCGGAAGAGTACCTTCCATCATTTCCAGGTCACTCTCCGGCCAGCCGCCGCTGATGTACGCCTCTGCACCGTTTCCGACACCCTCGAAACCATCGCAGTAACCCAGGTTCACGTGGGTGATGTCACGGCTGTAGTAGGTGTAATCGTTGTTGTGGTACATCTTACCATAGTAGCCGAGACGATCCAGCTGACTACCCATGGTGAAATAGTTGTTGTAATTTGCGGTCTGCTTCATGGACTTACCACCCATGGTGGGGAAGAAGCCCATCAGGTTCTCGAACTCACCACCCGTGGTACCTGCCGTTGCCGGCTGATAGTAATCCGTGAAGTTGATACCCTTGGTAGCCATCCGGTACAGGGTCGGTGTCAGCTGCGGATCGATGATATCGCCGCTGAATGCCTCCGCGGAAATGAAGATCAGGTTCTTACCCTTGAAGATTCCCGTGTAATCATTTGTCTTGTACGGGGTAATGGATCCCACATAGGTATCCAGATCCGCGTAGGTGTCATTGCTTTCCTCAGTTGCCAGCTTGGAGTAATCCACATCATAAACCGCCGGTTTGTACTCCTTCGGTTTCTCCGTTGTGATCTGCTCCGTAGCCGGATCCGTACCTGTGGACGGATTCGTCGAGGTGCTCTTTCCGCTATACTCGGTATTATCATCACCGCTGCTTGTGGATGTGTCGATATCGAAGCCGCGGTTCTTATCCGCCTTGGTGATCTTTCGCTGAACCTCCTGACGAACGCCGGTCAGAAGACCGAAGTTTACGACATTCGGCTCAAATGTGTACTTGGACCAGTAGGTCTCGCGGTAGGTCTTTACCATGGCGATGAGCAGAAGTGCTGCAACCCAGGTACCTACGATCACGATGCCCATTTTCACCTTCCGGCGCCATCCGGTCTTCAGTGACATCAGGTGCTTCTTGTCGATCTTCAGCTCGAAGAAGAGGAAGGCCGCCGTCGGAAGCAGGAACATTATGATATGGAAGATACCCTTGAAGGAGAATACCATGTCCATAACATCGCCCATGAACTGCTTAACGACACCCCCCGCACCTTCCGTTACCGTATTCAGATCGTAGAACACGCCGAACTGGAAGAATACGAAGAATTCAACGATGAACAGGATCACCGGAATGAACATCAATACGGCTTTTATGATCATGTTCACGGTCCGGTTCCTGGAAATGGAGGACAACACGGAACCGATCATGCCGTACGCGATGGAGAACAGCAGGATGTATACCGTATGCCATCCGAAGAATTCCTTCTTGGTTCCCAGACTGAATACCAGCTCATACCAGAAGATCGCAAACGGGATCATGGCTCTGGATATAAAGAAGAAGAGCTGCTTTCTTGCCTGGAATGCATTCTCGAACTTCGTCTGAAGGGATTTCTTTCCTCCGCTCCGGCCGCCGTTTCCTCGGTTGCCTCCGCCACCGCCGCCACCGGATCTTCTGCGTTCCGGATCGGCTGCGGCACGACTTCCTGCGGACTGACCGGGCCGCGGACGCGGTGTACCGGAGGGCTGACGCTGCGGCTGTACTCCCTCTGCTTCCGCATGGATCCGCTGATATGAACGTCCTGCCGGCGGCATCTTCAGGCCGCTTCCGGAAGACTGCACCGATGCAGGTGCCGCGGATGTTTCGGATGCTGCGGATACCGTGACTGCCGGTTCCGAAACCGGGGACGTCATCCGGATATCGCGGGATCTGCGTTCCGTACGTCCCGTCTCCGTCTCGTCCAGAATCCCTCTGGTCTCCGGCTTTGCAACTGCCCTGCCCCTCCTCGTCTTCTCGGAAGCGCGCGACGGCTGATGCTGCACGGAAGTTGTGTAGACTCCGGCGGCCCCATCGGTTCCGGTTGCTGCATAGTTCCGGCTTACGCCGTAACGTTCCGCAGTCCCGCCATAACCGTACAGGGTTCGTTCGGGTCTTCTCTTGCCCGACAGAAGCTCCTCCTCTTCTTCCTCCAGCTCGCGGATGAAGTCGAGATCTTCCTCTGCCATGGAACTTGCTAACATTTCATTTGACATGTTATTCTCTCCGTATTGTATAATAGGTAGACTTTAACTAATACAGTGTACACTACATTTTGTGGTTTTGCAAGACAAACCACAAAATTTTATGTAAAGTGCTTCTGTTTTTGTTATTTCTTTCTAAAAACATATACGGATTGACCGTCATTTTTTACGGTAAACCGGAATGATCCTCCGGTTTTCCCTTAAGAGAACCGTGGATTCCGGAAGGTACGCCGGCGTCGCACCCGGTTTAAAATGTTCTGAGCAGATCCTCTGCTTTCTTCCGGATCGCCATGGTTCCGGCACGTTCCGCCACAAGCTGCAGATTCGCCCGTGCCTGCTCCCGGTCTCCGCGGGAGAGCTGGATCCACGCCTTCTGGAAGGTGCTGTCCATCCACTCGATGGGATGCTTTCCCTTGGCCATATAATAATCCACATAGGCCTCCGCCCGGGAGGGATCCTCGCTGGCCAGGTCGATCCGTCCCTGCCAGTCTCTTCGGGTCTCCTCGAAGACCCGCCGGGTGGCTGCCGTCATTTTAAGATTACGCTCCATCTCGGACAAACGATCCGCACACTGCTGAAAGACCTCCGGCTGATTCTCGTCAATGGCCGCCAGCCCCTTCATACCGACCTGCAGAACCGGTATATGCTGCAGCAGGATCTTCTCCATTCCATCCAGCTTTCGCCGCATTTCCGGATAATCGCAGAGATAATAGCATGAGATCGCCTGCATCAGAAGGTTCGTGTTCTTCTCCTGCCGGAACATGGGCTCCTGCAGGAAGAGCTCGTAAATATCATTGGAGAGCGCCGGATTGCAGTCATAATAAAGGATCCGGGTCCTCTTCTCATTTTCCTTCTTACGAACGTTACGGTCGATGGGGTTCAGGATCGCGATAATGCAGACCAGGATGACCAGTGCCTGAAACTCCGAGGCGCTACCGCCCTTCAGGGTGAAGAGCATCAGAAGGCCCACAAGGATCACGTTCATGATCATCTGGTTCCAGAAGGTGATCTTCCGCATCTTTTTCCGGTATTCTTCATAAAACAAAGCTGCCCGCGGATTCTCCAGAGAGCTCTTTCGGATCGCGACGTAGGATTCCCGGTCCATCAGCCACTTCATGCCTTCCCCGAAGAAGATCTCCACCAGCCAGAGCTCTGCCAGGTACAGGCCCGCGCAAAGAAGGAAGTAGCCGATCCTGCCTCCCGTGGTAAGGTCATCCGTGATCCGTTTCAGAAGGTAGACCTTAAGAACTTTGGTGACGATCACGTATGAAAGCACCGCCAGGACTCCGCTTCCGAGCACGAGCCAGAGATTCATATGATTCTTTTTTTTCGTAACCATTTCCGGCATGCTGTCTTACCTCCGATTCGGGTCTTATTCTATCATTAACCCGAAGGGATTACAATATTCGTCGAAAATGTCGATTGCAACTTTCATCAATCAATAAACCGGATGGGCTCCTTCGGGCTAAAGCCCTTAGGGGTCTCATCCCCTGTCGTTAGCTTTTTATAAGGAATTCCAGGGTCTTATCCCGTCCACCGGCTAACATATCGTAAAAACATATGGAAAGCATTAGTAAGTGAGTCATTCTCAGAAAGAAAAAACACTAATAATTGGCAGGAGCCTTTCGACTCCTGCCATCGGGTATTTCTTGAATTATTAGTTTGCCACGCACTTAACCCATTTTTGAACATTGCTAATGCTATCCGACGCTATTACTTCTTCATTTGATTCCATCTGATCCAACTTATACAAATGATATGTATAAATCAGACTCCTGTCTCGATATCTGTACTCTGTGTATGCCGAAGTTGCTTCAACAGTTCTTGTACTCGGATTGTACCACCACATATCCCATCTTGAGCCGTTTCGACCGGTTACGTAGTTTCCGTTTACATCATACCCTCTACCATATCCGGTAAACTCTCCATCCCATTCATCGGGCAGCGGTGAATCCAACCAATTTGTATTCTCATAGGTCTGACATACACCTGTGGCACGAGGATAGCAATAGTAATACCCCGTCGATCCAACACCATAATAACGAGAATACTGCCACTGTGTTTTTGTAGTTGCTGGAATAATACGTGTCTCTACATCCCTTGAATCACTCTTTGTAGCAGCCGTTCTCGACCAAGAAGACCAATTACCCCACGGTCCCCATGTCCAGGTTGTATCATACAACGTATATCCCTCTACTTCGTTTACATCGGATTCAATTGTTGTTTTATAATCGTATGTCCACTTTTCTCCAATTATTATTGCATCAGCCGGCGCTTCAGAGGCAAGTATCCACTCAACTGAATCATTCATCATCTGTTCAAAAGAATCTTCGTTAATATATACTACCTTTCCATTAACAAATGATAGATTCTTATCTCCGGAAACCGTACCGCAAACCATCATATTTCCATTATTAGTAAGTTTACCTGAAACACTACTGTTTACCCAGGACAGCGCAACCGATTTACTTAATACCGCATTTCCTTTTTCAGAATTTACAGTCGAGTTTCCATACAATGCCACATCTGCCGAATCCGCCGTCAATATCAAACCAAAACCCGTTGCATTTACAGTTATTCGGTTTAACGTTACTTTCGAAGAGGACAGCTTTAATAGTACTGCTGTCGTTCCACCAAAAGTTGCAGAGTTAATAACCGTTTCCTTCGCATCGGAAAGAAGTCTTACATTTTCATAAGTTTTTCCGGAACCATTAAATTCAAAATAATCCGTCGATGATGGAACGTGAAGCGTCCGTCCTGTAAGAGCATCAATCATGTTTCCTGTATTAATTACTATGCTTTTGGCTCCTGAATATACAGCCGATTCAGCAACAGATGCATTTGCCGCATTTACAATAACCTTATCTACTCCGTCGAAGGAGTTATTGCCAAGGCTTGTCACCTGCGGATTCACAGTAAACGTCTTCAGCTGAGTGCAATCCTTAAAGGCATTACGCCCTATTTTTACAACCCCCGAACAAGCAACATCCGTCAATGATGTACAACCGGAAAATGCATTATCGGGAATTTCAGTCACGGAATCCGGTAAACTAACTGTTACTAATGATGTGTTACCGGAAAATGCATCTGACTCAATTCCTTTAATCTTGATGGCCTCAAACGTTCCATCCGTGTTTTCAAGCGACATATAACTCGGGATCACAACATTCTCGGCTGTGCCTGTGTATCCTGTAATCTTTCCAGAATTCACATCAAGAATCAAGCCATCTGTTGCTCCTACACGCCCGTCCACATATTCCTTGACATAAAATGGAACTTCAAACGGAAGTACACCATTTTCATAATCATCAAAATTCGGTGTGGACTTTGAATAATCAATAAAATCGGTTGTCTTATCATCAATTACATTGTATGTATATACAAAATAAGATCTTGTTGCAATATCGTATCCTACTACTGCATAGACATGAACCGTTCCTGCACAAACTATCCGATAATAGCCTTCAGGCGCATTTGCATTTGTATACTGCTTTGTTGTGGTTTCTGTCTGTGCTTTAGAATAAGACAATGCTGATGAATACTCATTTTCCTTACTCTTTACTGACACAAGACCATTGGTTTCAATCGTACCTCCACCCACAGAATGCGATGTAGAAAGATCATATCGGTCGCTTATATGTGAGCTGAATGAGCTGGAATAACTACTGCTGTGGCTTGCATCTTTACTTGCTTCATATCCACGAGAGGAATTCCAGTTTTGTGAATCCGTTCCGGACTCTTTATAATTATACCCTTCCTCAGAAGTTGCTTCTACTTTGCTCTTTACGCCTGCCTTTACTCCGAATCCAGAAGCAGACATTTCCGCCTCAACAGAAGCTCCAACTGTGTTCTTAGAAGAGATACCTTCCTCTGTCGTATAAGATGAGGCGCCTCCAACTCCTAAATTCTGATTTGCTTTTCCTCCGATATTGATCGAATCAGTAGATGAGGAAGACGATCCGGACTCACTTCCACTTTCATGGCTTTCACTATTAATAATCGTATCATTCCATTCCTTCGACAGCGACCATGAAGACGAATGTGTTGTTGCTTCAGAAATCGCCTCCGCAATTGTTTCGGCTGATGATTGTGTAATCGATCCACTCGTTGTGATTGTTTCCGTGATTGTAATTCCAGCCTGATTCCCCAAATCCTTTATCGTATATAACGGAACATTCTCCATTCTTCCGATTTCATATGCAAAAAGGATTGTTCCGTTATCCTCGTCCTCCATAATATACGGAGATCCTAAGGATTTTACTGGAATAGTCTGATTTCTCTTACTGGTCCAGTTTGCATACAGCGTAAGATTTCCTGTGGTTCCTGTCTTTACACTTCTGATTAATTGCCCATTTGCATCTGTCCATCCAACAAAGGTATATCCAAACCAGCTCGGATTCGGAAGTGTCGTTCCCTGACTAACTTTATACGTTTTTGAAGGTACGTCCACTAAAGCTGTTGATCCCGGATCAAATTGAATTGTATATTCAATTTCATTCCAGTGAGCATATAATTCCTTCTTTCCCGTAGACCCCTTTGGAATTTCCTTAATCATTGTGGCCGATTCACTTTGTCCATCAAACCATCCAATAAACTCATACCCGTCAACCTTTAGATTACTAAGCACCAATCCATCTTCCGGCGAATAGTAATTCGGATTCGGATTGTCGATTGTGATCTGCTTTAAGTAACTATCGTTGTTATCTAAATGATAAATAACTGAGTACTGGTCCTTCTGAAGCATTGGAATTGTTTCCTGCGCCTTCAGGATTTTATTACATACTGAGCAATGTGAACCCTCTGTCAAACCTGTATTAGTATAGGTCGCTTCGACCGCTTCATCAATTACCGGCGTATGTCCGGGTGCAATAATAACAGTATTTTCATACGAGGTTTCCGCAATACCCTCAACATCTGTAAAATACTTATCACACTTTGTGCAGTGCCAGTAAGCAATGTTACCATCCTCCGTGCAGGTAGGAGCTTTATACGCCACCGCCGTCATTGAATGATCGCAGATTCCGGTTGATGGTTTGAGAACTACATCATACCCTCCTGCAATATAACGCCGAATAAGAACCACGTCCATGGCATTATACTTACCGTCTGCATTTACATCAGCAGCAGCTTCATTGATTGTTACACCATAACCCCCGGCAATAAACCGACGAATTAAAACTACATCTGTGGTATTGACTTTCTTGTCACCATTTACATCTCCCGGATAATAGCTTAGCACTTTTACGCCACCATCTGCTAACTCCGGCTTAATAATGCTCATAGATGTGTCGAAAATATCCCCATTTTTATACGTTATTTTAATTCCAAGATCTTTAATAGGCTCAATACTATCATCCGCCTTAATGCTCAATGTAAGAATAACTCCATCCTTTACATCTTCAGCTGATAATTCCTGACAATCCCATACAAACTGGCAAGACGACGCATATGTTCCAGGCTTAGTCAGTTCAAGAGCTTCAAAGGCTTCTCCATTTGTAGCATCAACAATAGACAACCCTTCATCAACATCAAATCTGAGTGTTGCTCCCAGAATTCCGGGATTATTCTTTACGTAAACATTAACACTTACTGTGTCACCAGGCGTTGCATACACACTTTCCACAGAAATACTTGTTATGTTGTTATCTGCTCTTGCAACACTTACAGGCATAAAACCTAACACCAGCATCAGCACAAGAATAAGTGCAATAAACCTGTGTTTTTTCATGGCGCTCCTCCTCTCTCTGTTTCTTACAAAAATCAACCGACTATTATACAATCCTTATTTAACTACAACCTTTCCGTTTTTTAAATTCATGCTTACTGGCATTAATTCTCCGTCAATAATATCTCCATCCGAATAAGAAATTGTAATTGGATACGTACCTGCTGCTGCCCCATCTAAAACGTCAAATGTTAATATCAATGCTGTTCCATCCTTGATGTCTTCTTCCTCCAGTTCCTGACCATCCCAAACAAAATTACATCCGCTCTTTAATACTTTTGCTTTGGTCAACGTCAAAGAACTTAATGCATCACCGTTTGTTGCGGTCTTTAATTTCAAAGCAGATTCATCAAACGATACAGTTAATGTCATTCCAAGCAAACCAGGATTATTACTTATTGTAATTGGAATCACTATTCCACTTTCACCTGCATTTGCTTCAACGGAGGCAACAATCATGGTTGGTGAGGTATTGGTTTCCTCTTCATATTTCGCTGTAATCACAGCATTTGCTGTAATGTTAGTATATATTCCTTCCCAACCGATAAACCTGTATCCATCTCTTGTCGGATCTGTGGGCGGTGTAGCGTCACTGCCTTCCTCCACAGTTTCTGACTTTATCACTGAATCATCATAGTCCTTGAAAACCACAGTGTATTTCGTTTTGGGGTTCTCTTCTCCTTGACTGTCCGTCACTCCTACATAACCAGAATCGATTTCACTTCCGTCGCTCATTACAAGGATCAAATGCTTCTCTCCATTTACATAAGCATTGACTACACTTGTTCCTGTTGCTCCTCGTTCACCCTTTTCTCCTGTTTCACCTTTTGCGCCAGGCTCACCCTTTTCTCCTGTCTCACCTTTTGCGCCTGATTCACCCTTTTCTCCCACTTCACCTTTCGCACCTTTTTCGCCAGGATCTCCCTTATCACCCTTTGCGCCTACCAGAGACGATAACCAATCCTGAACGCTTCCAGTGAAGCCATGCTCAACTGCGAGATCATAAGCAGACTTTCCATTAGAACCACTTGAACCAACTAACGACACCAGCCATTCCTGTACGGAGCCTGTAAACCCGTTCTGTACTGCAATGTCATATGCCGATGCGCCATCCTTTCCTTTTGGTCCTTGAGGGCCAACTAGAGAAGTCAACCATTCTGTTAATGTTCCAGAATAACCTGCTTCTACTGCTAAATCATATGCAGATTTTCCGTCTTTACCATCCTTTCCAACGACACCGCCCGTTCCAACCAATGATTCAAGCCAAGCTTTTTCTGTCCCTTTATATCCATTTGCTACAGCAATTTCATATGCAGATTTTCCATCTGCGCCTGTTTCTCCAACTAAAGACGCAAGCCACTCTGTAATATTACCTGTATATCCATTTTCTACCGCCAACTCATATGCTGATTTTCCCGTTCGTCCAGCAAGAGATGCTAACCATTCTTCTTCTGTACCACTAAAGCCTTTTTGCACCGCAATTTCATAAGCGGATGCCCCTGTTTTATCTACGATAGCTGCTAACCAATCCTGCAACGATCCTGTATATCCATTTTCAACAGCCAATTCATAAGCAGACTTACCATTTTCACCACCTACTCCAGGGATTCCCTGCTCACCGATAAGCGAAGACAACCACTCTGTTAAAGTCCCCTTAAATCCATTTTCCACTGCAAGTTCATAAGCGGATTTTCCATTCTCGCCTGCTTTACCATCAACACCGTCTTCTCCTACAAGAGTATCAAGCCATTGAGCCAATGTTCCCTGAAATCCATTTTCAATCGCGAGATCATATGTGGATTTTCCATCTGTCCCGTTTTTTCCATTAACGCCGTCTTTTCCATCAACACCATCTTTTCCGTTCAGACCATCTTTTCCATCAACACCGTCTTTTCCGTTCTGGCCGTCTTTTCCATCAACACCATCTTTTCCGTTCTGGCCATTCTTTCCATTCGCGCCGTCTTTTCCATTCACACCATTCTTTCCATCCTGACCGTCTTTTCCATCCTTGCCATTGATGCCCGCAATAGAAGCACTCGAACGCTCTAATAACGTATTAACCCATTCATCTTCTGAGCCTGAATAACCGTGTTCCACAGCAATATCATATGCAGATTTTCCTGCCTCACCCTTTTCTCCAACAAGGGAAGCCAAGAATTCCTCCGCTGTGCCATTAAAGCCATTTTCCACTGCCACTTCATATGCTGATTTTCCGTCTGATCCATTTTTTCCTTCTTTGTCACCCTTTATTAGAAGTGCAACGCCAACAGCTACACCAGCTAACAAAACGGCAATCAATGCAGTTATCAATTTGTTTTTCATACTATATCCTCCGTTTGCTTATTTTTTTCATCATAATTATATTTCATTCTATCACTGACTACTATTTTAGTCAAATGTTTATTTTATTATGCTGATTTATTAATCGCTGGTTCGTATAATATCCTAAAAGGTGTCATGGAAATTCAGGCTTTGGCTCGCAAGAGTGAATCTTTTTCGGAAATCTAATACACAAAACCACACATACTCCACAGGAGAGGAGCAAATGCGTAATTCAGAATCGTTTAATAATCGAGACCGTTTAATTCAGATAGGTCTTTCCATAGCAGCACTACGAAAATATCAAGGATTGTCTCAGGAGCAACTTGCTGAAAAGGCTGGTATCAGCCGATCATTTCTCAGTATGATTGAAAATCCAAATACGGTCCGTGCATTTTCTCTTGATATTTTCTTTAATATTTCCGATGCTTTGAACGTCAACCCTTCTAAGCTACTTGCCTCAACATTGATTCCAGAAAATGATTCTTCAAAACCTTAATCCATCCAACTACGTAATCTGTCCAAGTCGCCGTGTCGGTGCTTTTCATTGATTGTTACACACAAAAAAATGAAACATTTCAATTATTATTCATCAAATACTAGAAATGCTTCATTATTGTGTTAAGTGCACTGTTCCTTTGTCTGCTATTTTCTCAAATTAATCACTTCCAACCAAGCCCCCCGCATGTTTCTTAACTCTGTGAAGATTCTTCAAATCTTGATTTCCTACCAAGTTTAAGGAATCTCTTTCTAAAATTCTTTTCTTCAGAAACACTATTCTCCAATGTGTTACTTCCAACATTTGCATTCGGTTCGGACATACATCCTTCGTTCATATTATCGAATCAGCTCCCGAAAAATAGCATTACTGGTATTCTTTCTGACATACTAAAGCTTTTGTAATCGCGCAAATAAAAAACCTCCCGACTTACGCCGGAAGGTTTCGAGGTGCTGAACGGATTTGAACCGATGATCAGGGAGTTGCAGTCCCACGCCTTACCACTTGGCTACAGCACCATACAGCGTTATTTTGCGAAGCAAAATCACGCGATTATTATGTGCACGAACCGCAGGTTCGTGCAGTCGCATTCGTTACGGCTGCAGCTTCGCGAAGCGAAGCGGAAGGCGGAACGATGCGTACACTGGGCGTTATTTTGCGAAGCAAAATAACGCTAGCTCCCCGAGTAGGGCTCGAACCTACAACAACTCGGT
>JAFRWY010000054.1 GCA_017437905.1 Eubacterium sp. | reverse complement strand
GTTGGACTCGAAGGTCTCGGATACGGCACGGATCGCATACGGGAACTCATCCTCAGACGGAAGAACCGGAAGAAGAGCTCTCTCTGCAAGTGCACCATGGCCGATCTCACGACGTCCCGGACCGCGGGATACGCGGGTCTCACCTACAGAGTAGGACGGGAAGTTGTAATGATGCATATAACGCTTGGTTGTAAGGTTCGGATCGATACCGTCGATCTTCTGTGCCTCGGACAGCGGAGCCAGAGTCACGATGTCGCAGATCTGGGTCTGTCCTCTGGTGAACATGGAGGAACCATGAACGCGCGGGATCAGGTCGACCTCAGCTGCCAGCGGACGGATCTGGTTGATGGCACGACCATCCGGACGCTTGTGATCCTTCAGGATCATCTTACGAACGGTCTTCTTCTGGTACTGATACAGCGCATCGCCCAGAAGTCCGAGCCACTCTTCATTATCAGCGAACGCCTCAGCCATGCGGGCTTTGATGTCGTCGATATTCTTCTCTCTGGTCTGCTTGTCATCCGTGAAGACAGCAACTTCCATCTCTTCCGGCGGAACGATCTCCTTCATGGCTGCGAAAAGTTCCTCCGGGATCGCATAGCTGTTATAGCTGTGCTTCGGCTTGCCGACCTCGGCAACGATCTGATCGATAAATGCGATCACGTCCTGATTTACCTTGTGAGCTGCAAAGATTGCTTCCAGCATCTTTGCTTCCGGCACTTCATTTGCACCGGCCTCGATCATGATGACCTTCTCCCGTGTGGAAGCTACGGTCAGTTTCAGATCGGAATTCAGATTCTGTGTGCTGTTCGGGTTGAAGATCAGCTCGCCATCCACCAGACCTACCTGTGTGGTTGCACAGGGGCCGTCAAAGGGGATATCGGAGATCGATACGGCGATGGCGGTACCGATCATGGCTGTCAGCTCCGGAGAGCACTCCGGATCAACGGAAAGCACCAGGTTCTCAAGGGTTACATCATTGCGGTAATCCTTCGGGAACAGGGGACGCATGGGGCGATCGATGACACGGTCGGTGAGGATCGCATTCTCCGACGGCTTGCCCTCACGCTTGTTAAAGCCTCCCGGGATCTTACCGACTGCATACATCTTCTCGCTGTACTCTACGGAAAGCGGGAAGAAATCGATTCCTTCTCTGGGTTCCTTGGATGCAGTAGCGGTTGAAAGCACTACGGTATCACCATAGTGAATGAGCACTGCTCCATTTGCCTGCTTGCCTACACGATCCACGTCCACGCGAAGGGTACGTCCGGCAAGTTCCATCTCATACTTCTTGAACATTTTTTATCTCCTTTTTGATTATATTCGATCATTCCAGGGTTCCGAAACGACTGAAAAAACGGCTCCGAAAATGTGCCGCAACCGGCTTTTCAGTAGTCTCGGGGTACCATGAGAACAATCCCTAACATTTTACCATATCTACCTAATGTAGGCAAGCAGAAAAGACGGTCCGTATCAGACAATTCTGCCGATACGGACCGTAGGCTGCGGTAAATTATTCTCATCTTTTTACCGGAAAGAATTATCACCGTCATATGGAGTGAAACCTGAATTATCCGGATTATCCAATACAACATTTTTCAATTGGTTTCCGTTATCAAATAAACAGAAATTCTGATCAAATCCGGTTACAAGCTTATCTTTTCCTGTCCCGGGGAAATACAAATAAAACGTTGCACCCTTTGTAAACTCTTTATATGCATCCAGCTCATCGAAGTTTTCAACACCGGATACGGATTGGATCTTCATTGAATATCCATAATCTCCGATTTTTCTGAAATTTGCAAATCTACCGGAAAACTTTACGAGATCTTGATTAACCACACCGGGTTCCTCTGTCTTCTGACGTTTTTCACCCGTTCCGCTGAAGGTTCCATCCGAATAAAGCTCCAGACGATACCATTTGTGCTGAGAATCACCGACATATATTTTTATCCTATCGCCTTCCCCGTTTGCGTCCAATTCAACATACCCGCTTCTCGCGTTATACCAATTATCATCTTCATTGGTTCCGACTGTCATATTTTTCAGCATTCTGCCATTGGTATCGAAAGCGTAGAACGCATTCCCAATCCATGCCAGCCCTCGGGTTACAGATCCGTTTGATTTGCAATAATACCAATCGCCATTGTCCTTAACCCACCCGGTAGCCAGGGTACCTGTGCCCGGTTTGAAGAAATACTTTTCACCATCGATTGTGATCAAACCGGTCTTCATGGCCAGAGAGCTCTCATCGAAGTAGTACCACTTACCATTGATCTTCTGAGCTCCGGTCACTGCTGCACCGGTTTTCGGAGCAAAATAATAATACACCCCGCCTTGTTTTATCCAGCCGGTCTTCATGACACCGCCCTTCAGGAAGTACCATTTTCCCGAAATCTTCTGCCATCCGGTCTGCATCCGGCCTTCGGAATCAAAGTGATAGTATTTCCCACCGATCAGCTTCCAGCCCACCTGCATCACACCATACTGGTTAAAATAATACCAGGATGTGGTTGACTTTCCGGCGATCTTCTTCCAGCCCACAGCCTTCTCTCCTGTTACCGGATCGTAATAAAACCACTTTCCATTGGCTCCAAACCAGCCGGAGCGCTTCGTCTCCTGATCCGTCGTGTCCGTCACGCAATTCTCAGATGCTGTTTCTGCATAAGCCGTTGCGGGTGACGCCGCAAGGGCAAGGCCTCCGGCCAAAGCAGCAACCAAAATCCCCTTCTTCCAATGCTGATTCATAATGATTAACCTCCAATTTATGTTTTATCTGTATGTAGTTTACTCTACACCGGAAACTATCGGTATAATAGCTGTCATATGCAGATCTCCTCGTTCATTTATCTTCGTCGACAATAAACAATCCAAAACAGCGATTAGTAATTCCAGTAGGAAGCAGGAACTTCACTTCTGTCAATCTTTCTTCCGGCGCCCCCATGATAATTGAAAGACCCTGCCAGATTATCCAGATAGATTTGTTCGATCGGATCTCCAAAAACCGACGGGAGATCCAGATAAGCATAGCTACTGTTCATGGCACATTTCATCGCATATTCGATTGATGATCTGGATACACCCAGGAAATAAAGCGTAAACAAAGCTCCTGCCTTGTACTCTTCTATGATGCTCTCCTGGTAATAATTCCTCTCGGTTGCCTTAATCTCTCCGTTTTCATTCCAAACTTCTTTTTCATAACGTTTATCCAGTTTGAAACTCTTTACTTTCATGGTAGTGATCATCGATCCGTTACTGATGAAATCAGAAAAAACCCCATGGAATTTATACCATGTCAGAGCGTAGCCATCTCTTGCTCCCTCACTGGTGCCAAGATCACCAATATACTGAATGGTACCCTGAAAACTTCCGTCCGGATTGATCGTGACCCGGTATAGGTTTACGCCGTTATCCACCTCAAACTTGATCTGTTTTACTTTTCCATTTGCTGCCAGATTCACTCCTCCGATATTCCGGTTTTTCTGCATCACACCTGTATAATCGAAGAAGTATAAATCCTCACCGATTCTTGTCAGTCCGATATTTCTTTCACCATTCTTTTTAAAATAATACCACTCTCCTGAGATCTGCTTCCACCCAACAGCCATAGCACCACTTTTCAGATCAAAGTAGTATCGGATGTCATCAATATACCGCCACCCGGTTATCATGGAATAATCCGACGGACTAAGGTAATACCACTTGTCTCCGGTCTTAACCCAGCCGGTCACTGCAGCGCCGGTCTTCTGGGAGAAATAATAATAGTAACCGCCCAGCTTCACCCAGCCGGTCTTCATGACACCGTCCTTCAGGAAGTACCATTTTCCCGAAATCTTCTGCCATCCGGTCTGCATCCGGCCTTCGGAATCAAAGTGATAGTATTTTCCACCGATCAGCTTCCAGCCCACCTGCATCACACCATACTGGTTAAAATAATACCAGGATGTAGTTGCCTTTCCGGCGATCTTCTTCCAGCCCACAGCCTTCTCTCCTGTTACCGGATCGTAATAAAACCACTTTCCATTGGCTCCAAACCAGCCGGAGCGCTTCGTCCCCTGATCCGTTGTGTCCAGCGCACTGTTCTCCGATGTGGTTGCTGCAAATGCCGGTGCCGGAACCGATGTCAGCGCAAGTCCGCCGGCTAAAGCTGCGATCAGTAACCCCTTTTTCCAATGTCGATTCATATTATATCCTCCTGCCTTCCCATAAAAACATACAAATCATGTAATGTCTATTCTACCTTCCGCCCATAGAATAGTCAACAAAGATTCCCGGTGTAGCAACCCCTGTTTCAGGATCGGAACCGGTCCGTAGAATTAAAAACAGCACCTCATGTAATCACAAATGAAGCGCTGTTTTTCATACATTATTTTATTACACTGATCTAGTGCGAATTAAGCTGGAAATAATCCTCATCACGGATTTCCACCTTCTTCACCTCTTTGGTCGGGAAATTCAGGATACCCCATTTCCCGTCCTTCCTGGCCCAAGCCTTTCCACCATGAACCGGCCGGACGTCTTCAAATGTCCCGAGCGGGTAAACCTCATTCAGGTCGGTATCGATATAGCCGCATTTTCCGTCCACCTGCACGGCGATATATCCCTCTGTCGGCAGATAAGGCATCGTATGATCCTCGTATTCCACACCCGAAACAAAGGTTAACACCTGTCTCCAACTTTGAAAATGTTCGTCGAAGCTGTCATAGATGAAATCCGTAAGCTGCTTTCCGTTCGGAGCAAAGTAAGCCCACTTTCCATTCTTCTTCATGGCATAATACGTTACGTCTTCCCCTTCCACACAATACCCGTCTTCATAGATACATTCAATCAGGATTCCTTTATTATCCGCAACACCAAACAGGCCCTTCCCATCAAGCTGCTGCTGTTCAAGCACGTCCGGTCCCGGACTTTCGGCTTTTTCAACGACCACAGGCGCGCTGACTTCAGCAGACTCTATACCGTATGCGCTGAGATAAAGGCGATGATCTGTCATGTTGTAGTAGTAAACGTTACCGGCAGGGCTTCCCCATCCGTCATTTATGTAGAATTCAAATTTCAGATCTTCGGTGAAATGGGCACAGAAACGTCCGCTGCCATCCTCCGGTTCATTGTAAAGCGAATACGGATCCGGTGTCATATTGGCGAAATACGGCTCAACTGCGTATAACCCGTTATAACGTACCATTCCGTAAAGGTCATTCTTCTTAACAAATGCCACTTCCTTCGAGCGCGGATCCTTGCAGGCATCCTCTACCTCTATATCATCCACTTCAAGAAAAGGTTCCACTGCCCAGTCAATCGTAACCTCATCCGGCTCCTTCTCTTTTACCCAGCTGGAGGGTTCACCTTCGCTTCCTGATGTATTCGCCTCGGATACGACCTCTTTCAGATTATCAAATGCACTCCCCGCATTGGATGCACTCTGATCATCAGAACCGCATCCGGACAGGAGGCTCAAAAATAAGGCCGATATGACACCGATCGTTAACTGTCTTCTTCTCATGTTCGTACGCATATCCTTTCTGTCATTTCATAAGCATAGCATTGTGTTGTGTTATACCATACGCCATCAGTTTCCATAATATTCTTATGTAAACTATATAATTTATTAACAAAAACCTCATGCCAATAAATCAAATAATGATCGTGTCATCCTGAGGACTCTGGCCCGAAGGATCTCATGCCGTATAATGCCAATGCGGTCCTTCACTTCGCGTTGCCGCCTGGTCTCATTCGGCGCAAATTCGTGTGCCACGGCACCCATGCGGCCGCTCGGATGACATGCAGGATGTTTTAGTAATTGTCAATCAGGTCAAGAATCTCCCGAATGCTCCGCCCGTCTGTATCGATCCTCCTGTCAGACGCGGCCTCGTAAGCGGCCCCGCGCTCCCGGAGCATGGTCCGGATCTTCTCTTCCATTTCCGTAAGAGATGCACTGTCCAGCAGCGGCCGTCCGGTATCCGCCTTCACACGGTTCAGCGTTTCTTCCGGCGAAGCCATAAGCCAAATCACCTGTCCGGTTTTTCGCAGCAGTTCCCGGTTTTCCTTCCGGAGGATGATCCCTCCACCGGTAGCGATCACGGTATGGACCGCGGTTGTCGAAAGTTTCCTGACATATTCCGTTTCCAGATCCCGGAACTCCTTCTCTCCCCGTTCCTCAAAGATTTCCCGTATGGAACAATCCTCCGCCTCTTCGATCATGGCATCCGTATCCAGGAATCGCATTCCCCGTTCCTTCGCAAGTTCCTGACCGATGGTACTCTTTCCGGAACCCATATATCCCACCAGGATGATATTGTCGCCGTAGATCCGTCGCTCGAGGCGGTTAAGTACCAGATCTGCAAGCGTGTCCGGAACACTCACCCCGGTCCAGAGTTCAAAAGCGATGATCCCCTGATAGAGAAGCATGGTAAGTCCGTTGTCACACGGGATCATAAAGCTTTCCAGTTTTTTCATAAACGGTGTGACCGCCGGATTGTAGACCAGGTCGAAGCCGTATTCCGCCATATGATAGAAATCATCATCCTCGATCAGCAGGCCGTCCCCTTCATGTAATCCGAGAGAGGTGCATTGTATGAAAACAGATGGATTTCGCGGCACCTGACCGTAATCGGAAGCCGCAAGCGGTACCAGACGCTTTCCGTCAAATTGTGAATTCAAATGTTCCGCCAACGCCTCCGCATTCTCTTTACTTCTGTTCAGAAGGTAGACGGCCTTTGCACCTTCGGAAAGTGCAAGGGTACACACAGCACGGGATGCCCCGCCTGCCCCAAGCACCACCACCTGCTGACCTGCCAGTGAGATTCCGCGACGCGCCAGTGCACGTCCCAGTCCCGGCATGTCCGTGTTATACCCCTTGAATCCGCCTTCGGTCCGCACCAGTGTATTCACGGCGCCGATGATCTTTGCTGATTCATCAATATCCACCAATGCATCCATGACCGCCGTTTTATGCGGAACCGTAACATTCAGTCCCCGAATTCCCAGATGATATGCGCCACGGACGGCTGCTACCGGATCCTCTTCCACGGGAAAAGGAAGGTAACGAAGATCCATGCCCATTTCTTCTGATATGGTGTTATGGATCAGAGGAGACAAGGTGTGACGGACCGGATTTCCGATCAGGCCAAGGGTTCCGGTGGTCCCGGAGATATCGTATTTCTTACTCATGGCATTTCCTCAATATACTATGTAACATGAACAGGGAGAATCCCTCGTCAACCTGAGCGGGCGCATGCGTGCCGGTGGCACGCGCATATGCGTCGAACGCGACTAAGCAGCAGCGCGAAGCGAAGGATCCCGAGATTCTTCGGCCTTATCAGGATGACAAAAAGAGCAGCGGTTTCCCGCTGCTCTTCTCGCGAAATTACTTTCTAAGGCCAAGCTTCTGAACAACGGCTCTGTAGCGCTCGATGTCCTTGCTCTTCAGGTATGCCAGCATGTTACGACGCTGACCAACCATCTTCAGCAGACCACGTCTGGAATGATGATCATGCGGATGAGCCTTGAAATGCTCGATCAGATCATTGATCCGTGCGGTCAGGATTGCAATCTGCACTTCCGGTGAACCGGTGTCGCCTTCGCCATTGCCGTACTGGGCAATGATTTCTGCCTTCTGTTCTTTGGTAATCATTTTCGATTCCTCCATAGTTTTAATTCGCTGTTACCGGGTGACGGTCGGAGACTCCGGACACGCAGTAACAGTACCTGCGTTATGATAACAAATCTTTCTGTGAAATGCAAGTATTTATTTTGAAGGATTTTACCATGTAGACAGGTAAGCATACCATTTTCCTTCATAGCGGACACAGACGAGTGCGATTCCTTCATCATACCAGCCATCGCAACCCCATTTCCGTAATCAATGGTTCTGGGGCGTGAACATAAGCTCCGGCACATTCTTCTCCTCCATAAATGCCTGTCCCCTGTTATCCCATTTCGAAGGATCATAGAACGCACAACCGGTCAGCTTATTTCCCGAAATCTCGATAAAATCCGAGGATGCCATGAACCCTTCCGGAAGATCCTTTACCGGATAACCCGCTGTATAGAACTCAAATGTCTGTCCGACAGTCAGTCCTGTCGGTTCGTTCGATATCTTTCTGTCGCCGTCGATAACCGGCTCCTTCAGCGGCGCTTCCTCCAGTTCCGTGATCTTCAGCGTATAACTGAAATCGCCGGTTTGGGTTATCTCCCCGAATCTTCCGTTACAACCTGCATACCATCTTGAAAAATACCCGTCACTATCTTCGGCCTGTCCACGATCTTCATAGTGGTATTCAAAGGAACCGTCTTCACGGATGATAAAGAATGTATTTGCATTTCCTCCGATTATTCCCGGATATACCACGCAAACACTTCCCTGAATCGGAAGCTTCACCGGTTCCGCCGCAGGAGGTTCTTCTGTCGTCGGTTGCTCCTCCGTCACGGATCTTGCTTCCGTCGTCACATCTTCCTCTGTCGGTTCCAGGGTAACTTCTTCCTCATATCCCCACTCATCACCGATATTGACTTCTGTACCGATATCCACATGTGGTGAATTGACATCACCTCCCATGCCGCCCTCTGTAGTCCGGGTGGTTCCCGGATTGAAGATATTCTTTATATCGTCGTCAGTGACGGTCTTTTTCCCGCCATCCTTTCCGCATCCGGTGGCAGCCAAGGCCAGTGAAAGTGTCAGAAGCAGCGGGATAAGCATTCTTTTTCTCATACTAAATCACTCCTATTTCGTCTTGGTTATATATTCCATAGTTCCTTCCGTAAATGCAGCACATTTCATTCTATACATAAATGTGTAACCTTCTGTGTAGAGATTATAGAACAATAACGCTTCTATGGCCAGAGAATGTAAGAATTGATTGCATTCCTGTAAAATACTACAAAGCGTTTTGTCGAGATAACCTATAGGAATGAATGTTTTATCCTCCCGGTTTTCCGGCATAAAAAAGACAGGAACAGCCTCAGCCGTTCCTGTCGCCCTTATCCATTCGTATGTTTTTAGAGATTAAATGTTGCCGGCTTCTATTGACCATCACCCCATCAGTTCCGATAACTCATATTATTAACAGATCATAATATCAGTACAAAGAAACTGATCCTTTTCCGACCACATTTCCTTTTGAGTCATAGAAGGTAACCGAAGCCGTCCCGGACGCTCCACCTGATGTGTAAAAGGAAGAAACCCAGTATTCAACCCCTGCATAAACTGAATAATCAAAAGTGGAGGCGTTCGCATTCGGGAGTTTTGTTTTTATTACTATTTTTTCTTCTTTACCCGGCACGCCATTTACCACTTTATAGTGATAATAGATCGTATCGTACCGACTCAATCTGGTACAATTCACCATACTATCTTCACTGTTATTAACCGCCGTAACTTCGATTTTCAAACCGAATATCTCATCATACAGTTTTTTTGCCCCTGGATAACCCTCCTTAATTAAAATATTCAGATAATTATATGTTTTCGTATTCAGGATTGTTTGACTTCCCGGCATAGACACATATCCAAATTCAGCATCCAACAATTTATCCCTTGCATCTTTATAGTCCTGACATTTAGACAGTTGCTCTATAGCCTTTTCATATCTGGCTTCTTCCATGAGTTTACAACCATAGATATATCTCAAATCCCGCACGCGGTCTGCTGCATCTTTGTATTGGATAGCATCAACATAATGAGAAATTGCACCATCATATTTCCCCTCGCTTACAAGCTGTTCAGCATATCCGTAGGCAGCCATTTTATAGTAATCCCCGGCTTCTTTATATGTTTTTATTGTTCTTAAAATACCAACTGCCTCTTTATACTTCTTTTCATTGACGTACTTAATCGCTTCCTGATAATCAAATTCCTTTTTAAGTGCTATACACTCTTCCGCTCTTTCTTTTGAATCTTTATATCCATCCAGCTTCTCAAATGCAGTTTTAGCCCTCATGAAATCATTTGCTTCGACTAAAGCTTCTGCCGCCAGATAGTCGTTTTCTTTCCACGTTTCTTCTGCATTTATTATTCTGTCAGGACTATCGGAATAATCTCCCAGTGTTTTCCATATATCCATAGCATCCTCATATTTTCCTTCCTTCAAATATGATTCAGCCTTCTGATATTGACACTCAAAAACCATGTTCCGGGAATCGTTATAGTCCCCCAACGCATCATATGCCGCCTGAGCATCATCAAACATTCCTTCATTTAACAGTTTTTCGGCTTTTGAATATGCACTCATGTTTTTTATTTTGGGGATTATTACTGTCGGTGTAAGATAAGCAAGAACAATTACAACAACTGTAATCGGACAGAAAATGAATAGTATTTTTTTTCTCTTTTTCCGCTTCGTTTCCTCTTGCTTGCGTTTTTGCTCTTCAGCAATGGCTGCGGCACGTTTTCTTTCCTCTTCTTCATCCTTTTCCCGTTTTATCCGGTCGTCTGTTCGTTGCTGCATGTAGTCCCGATCCAGATACTGCGAAAAACTGTCATATGTACGATGACAACTACAACACTTTCCAACAGCGGAACGTGTCACCGCACCACATGAACACAGAAAAAGATCCTCATAGTTTTCGGGTACAAATCTAAAGTTCTCCCCCACGTCCAGATTGTATTGCTTTATCAATTCAGAATTCAGAAAATACTCATTTATCGTCTTTCTGGGTGGAATCTGATTCCATTCTTCAGCATTTTCATCTGATGTCCAAACTGATTTGTTCGAGAATACTACCTCTAACACTTTAACCGAGAATTCTCTTGTTTTGATGTCGGGCAGATAAACCGGAACCTTTGAACCAAACTCTCCGCCTGTAGGAACATTCAGATCCAAATACGAATAATCCTCTATGCCCTTCAGTTCATTTCCATTGGGTTCAAATGCCCGTATTTTTACTTTGCATGCAATTATCTTTTCATCTGAGACATTTCGGTTTTTTATTTGTGCCAGAACCTTATTTTGTTCCGTATCTTTCTGCAAAGCCCCGGCTTCAATGATTACCGGACTGCCTGCTATGTATTGTTCCGGTTTTATGCGGAATAATTCTATGTATCTTCCCATAATACGTTCTCCTATATTTCAGGTAGTTCATCACTCTCCGCTTTGGGCGGAGTACTATTTGTAATACGAGAAGCCAACTGTACCGGAGGCATATTATTTTCTGCAGCTTTACAAGCAAAGAAGCATACAACTATACCCCCTAACAAAGCGACGATAAGCCCGCCTGCTTTGAATCCGAAACCTATCGACTCTTCCATAAACTCACCAAGTTCATTCACATTGTCCGCCACATGTCTTGTTACAGCATATTGCTCAGTATAATAATCCCCACCAAACTTAATACTCATTGGTGAATATCCGATATACTTTTCCTCAAACCCTAAGAACATATATATCCCGACACCCATAAGTGCCAGTCCCATAATCATCCCAATTATACTAAATGCTTTTTTCATCTTCATTCCCCCTCCTACACTATAAGATTTCAGGACGTCCCCATTTGCCAGGTTACCGGACCCTCGACTTTCATATAATAAAGGATCATATGAAACACTTTGCGTAATAACCAAATCCAGGCCAGTCATATTATTTTGATTTGAAAGACTATACTGTTCTCCCTGACGGTTCAGTTTTTTCGATTCACTCGCTTCAGTAATATGTGTCGTCGGAATATCTGTCTTCAGGTATAGATTCGAATAGGTTCCAAACAATGCTTTCTTCGAGAACCACTCTTTCGGATTATGAAATAATTCCTGAAGAAATCCGGAATCCAGATATAGCACCAGACATATGATCATCCCTAAGTATGCGAACAGATACATAAGCGTCCAAACCGAGAATATGGTTTTTTCAACAGAATCATGCGCATAAGTCTTAAACCTTGAATCAACCGCATTATATATACAGCCTTTCATGATAACAAGAATACCTGTTAGTAATAATGGGAGTACCGAGGTTACCTTATCCAAACCAAACTTTATAAATACTACTGCATATACAATTTCGAAAACTGCCAGAATAGAAATCAGCACCGTCAGCCAGATCTGCAGTCCATCCGTGCTATTTGTATCGATAATATACTTCACCAACAAGCATATTCCTGCAACACTTCCGAAAAAGCCAAGAATTCCTATTGAATAACAGGAGTATACTTCTTTGTCTTCTTTTCTCTTGATCAAAAGAAAAATGATAAGAACGGGACACAAAACCCCAGCCAAATGATAAATACCATTAAAAAGCATCCCGGCCGACTTAAAGAAAGTAAACTCTGTAAATAACAGGATTAAATGACATAACCCTGTCAATCCGGCAAATCCCATTACAAACCATTTCACATTTGATTCAAATGTTGTCTCTCTATTCATAAATTACCCCTGAATACAAATCATTAATCAACTTTCAAAACATGTAATGTCAATCCGTCCAGGTGTTTCGACAAAAAAAGAGCATCAAAATAGAAAATGCCCTCCTTTCAGAATTGCAGCTGACTACCATTTGAAAGGCTCTGGAGCTTTGTGTCATCACGTTTCCGTGATTTTACCAAGTGTTCAGTTCGTTTTCCTTTTTTATTATACAATCGTCCGTTTCATAATTGGTGGGCAGTAAGCCCACTCCGTATCGGATTTATCTTTTTCTCCCACAAAACAGGGTCTGGCGATTTGCCAGACCCTTCTTACTTAATCCCGATATTTTAATGGTCACATTAAGACAGTACCTATATCTTCCGTTCTAAAGCAGTAAGATTAATGCAATCAATGATCCCGTTTATACTTTATATCTGTGCTGAATGTATCGGAATACTTACCGGTACGAAGAATCAGCTTATCCCCTTCAATTTCATACGTATAGAAGCCTTCTGAAAGATAACGGGCCCCTTTCACGAGTTTATCCGGGTTGGATATCACAATTTCATTACTGGATATACTCACATCTGCCTTTGCCATCAGTTCATCGGTATGAACACTGTAGAAACTGATACTACTGTCACTGATATCCATCCAGAAATCATCATCGTTCGTCATGTACCATTTCGTCTTTATTCCATTGTTTCCGCAAGCACACAGTACTATTGATAATAGCACCGCATAGATAAAAACTCGTTTTATTTTCATTTTGAAACTCCTTTCATTTTATGCTTAATTATACTCCTCCCAACAAAAAAAGGGTGGGCAGCCTGCCCACTCTTCTCTATTGTAAAGTTTTTTCCCCCTGTTCATCCAGCAACAGATTCGTCTCTGTCACCGACAACCCCTTCGCCACTGCAAAAGCCAGCACACGGTCTCGCCTTCGTTTCAGGTATAGAGGTGCATTTTCATTCAGAATCAGGGCATAGGAGGTTTCTTCGATTGTGAAGCCGGCGCCTATACAGAGACGCAGCACTTTGTCACGACTGGGGATACGGTTCCCTTTCATGATCTGGTAGAAGTATGACTTTTCGACATCACAGTTCAGGATCAGGTCAGCATTGGTTCTCTGCTTAGCATTCTTGCGAGAACGATAATAATCTGCAAATGTATCCGTTACATCTCCTCCGGCTGCTTCCAACGCCTTTCTGTCATATTCATCAAAATCACTATACGAGAGCTTCCCCATCACATTTAACCTGCACTTCACACCGATTGGATTACACTCCTGTGTCATACTCCATATGGTATTATAAAAGGTGAAAATGCGTATTTGGTGGGCACTCTGCCCACTCATTTATTATATTTTCCGATAATATGTCCTTCCGGATCATAGATTTCGATGCTTTTGATCCGGTTATAGGCACGGCCGGATCCGTGATACTGAAACTTCAGGCTGTCACTATTCCCGGATCTTATGGTTCTGGTAGATGTATAGGTATTCGAAGCTCCATCCGACGTATGGCAGATGGCCCGGTATCCTTTCATGCCATCCTTCGGTCCGCCGTAAAACTTCAAATCTATGGTCACTTCATCCGAACTGAGTTCCTTAACATCAAAGGAAACCTTCCAGGTTTCAATGGCAGTTGCAAGCTCCGTGACGCCGGTGAACCCGGCTTTCTTCAGGTCATCCAGGTAATACCTTGTCTGATCATCCGGTTCGTCCTGATGGTCCTGACAGTAATCGTATTTACAGATATTCGCCATTTCAGCCGCATCCTCATAGTCATCGGCAAGATTAAACTGCTTCACCGCCTCTTTGTAATTCCGGGTCTCCATCAGTTTCTTTCCCAGGAGATAGTTGCACTTTCTTTTCTGAACCGCTGAATCCTTATAATCGAAAATGGAGAGAAATGTATCCGCCGCCTTTGTATATGCCCCGTTCTCCAGCTCCTTTAACGCCTGCTGATAGGTACAGTCTGTGATCTCCCGGGAATAGTCTTTTCCGTCAATCCCCGAGAGTTCTGCGTAGAGCCTTGCCATGGCCTCGTACTCTCCCGCATCATAAAGCAGTTTACGATAGGCTTCGATCGTATCCGTTCGTACGGTCTCGATCTTCCCGCCCTTTCCCTTCAGAGCCCTCGCCAGCGTGACGATGATCGGGGATGCCTGTCCCACCTTCTGCTCCTTAACGTAATGCTCCGCCTCCTGCAGGAGTGCACTGCAGAAATCCGCCAGGAATTCACCATTGTCCAGGCCCTCCTCCAGAACCCTGGCACAGGCCTCCAAAGCCTCCGTCTCCTTTACATTCACCGGAGTATTCTTCCAGGCTTCCACTTTGTTTTTGGCATCGGTTTCGTACTGATGCCGTCCCATTTCCATCTCACATGCCCGCACCTGGAGTTCCGCATTCTCATAGTCAAGTCCGCAGATATTGAACTGTTCGATCGCACCTTCGTAGTCTCCCTCTGCCATCAGTTCGATCCCTTTATTGTAGGCCGGACGTTTCTCGAAATATTCCGGATAGATCTTATTCTTGAAAATGAGTATGCCGCCGATCAGAAGCGCGGCCAAAGCCACAGCCAGTACAGTCCAACGGAATCTCCTGTCCTTCAGTCCCTTCTTCAGCTGCTCCTTCCGGTGAACACTGTCCGGAATCGAAGGATCCCAAAGGCGGCTGATCTGCTGCCGCATTTCCGCAACATTTCCGTAACGCTGATCCGGCTCCAGTCTGGTGGCTTTCCGGACGATCTCCCTGGCATGTGCGGATTCCGGGATCATTCGTTCCAGGAGTTTTCCCAGAGCATAAATATCCGTCCGTTCGTCCGACTGTCCGAATCCGTACTGCTCCGGGGCCGCAACCCCCTGCGTTCCCATAAGGACCGTATCCTTCGTTTTCTCGGCAACAAACTGCTTTGCCGCATCATAATCGATGATCTTTACGGTGCCATCCTCTGTTACCATGATATTGGAAGCCTTGATATCCCTGTGAATGATCGGAGGCTTTGCTCCGTGCAGAAACTGAAGGCCGTCACAGATCTCCAGAAGAATCCTTTTCTTCTCTTCGAAGGGCATGCTTTTCTGATCGATCAGTGAGTCCAGCGTTTTCCCCTGGATCAGTTCCTCGATCACTATGAGATTCCCTTCCTCTTTCCAGAAGAGATGGATCGAGGGAAGATTCTTATGCGTATGTTCTTTCAGAAACCGAAAAACCGGAACACTGTACACGGAAAGTTTCTTCCTGTAATACAAATGTTCCGTTTCCGGATCCATCACAATACTTTTCCCGTCCGAAAGCGCCCGAACCTCGGTATAAAGCGCTCCGCGAACGATGTCTTCCATCTGTTCCATCATTTTCTCCGCGATATCCAACTATCATCTTCAGGAATTAGATCCCCGGTCACCCCATGGCGTCGGACCCGATGGTCTCTTCATGCCATCGAATTTGACAATGCCATGTATCCATGATATCATCCGTTTGTTTCCGGATCATATACGGCAGGACAGACCACTCAGAAAACTGCCACCCAAATCAGATTATATCAAATGCATATAACGGATTCAATGTAAGAAGAAGGGAACCGATATGGACGAATCAACCACAAAGAAGCTGGCAGATATCCTTTCAGACATTCAGGATGAAAAGCGTATGGAGCAGTTCATGGAGCACCCGAAGGTGGTGGATTCCTTCCATGACTTTATATCTTATTTCCGTTCGCTTCCCGCTGTACGGGAATTATCCGATTCGGAACTGATCGAACGAAGCGGTGTGGAGAAATCCTATTATTACCAGATCATGAAGGGCTCCCGCCGTCCAGGAAGAGACAAGGTGCTCCGGCTCTGCATCGGCGCAGGCCTTACACTCCGTGAGACAACCCGTGCACTGGAGCTGAACGAATCCGCTCCTCTCTATCCGAAGAACCGGAGAGACATCATCCTCACGGTAATGATCAATCAGCATGCAACCGTTATAGACACAAACCTTTATCTGGACAAATACGGAGAAGAGCCCCTGAACTGATCCTGTTCGTGATACAGTTAATATCCGGGTCCGATCCGAAGAAAGGGATAGTTATAAGCAGGCTGAAGGATAAATAAACCTTTCCCACCGGATCAGAAGAAAAGCGTCAGCACACCAGAATCATGGTGTCTGACGCTTTTATATATCATCTTTTTTTAATCTCTGTAAAATACATGTAAACGGAGGTTATTTCGTCAGCTTCTGCAGGATCTCATTACTTCTCTGCACGAACCGTGTCAGTTCCTCTGCGGTCAGCGGACGGTTTGCAAGTGCTGCAAGGTCATAAAGCTGGCAGCAGACTGTATCCGTAAGTTCACCTTCCGGATTCTCAAAGACGTACTTGACCAGTGTGTTATTCGCATTCAGCACAAGGGTTTCCTCGATCTTGCCAAGATCTCCCATGCCCATGCCGGCCATGCTGTACATCTTCATCATCTCAGCCATCCGGCGGGACTCCTCCGACTGCAGGAGCATACCGGATATGGATTCATCCTTCAGGCTGTCCACCTGCACCTTCAGCTTATCATTTCCGAGAGCCTTCCGGAATACCTCTGTCAGCTTGTCCGTGTAGGCCTTTGCATCCTCCTCGGAAAGCTTCTCACCCTTCAGGCTTTCATTCACATCCGCATCGATCCGGCGGAACTTCACCTTATCATCTCTTGCTTCCAGGCTTGTGATGAACGGGCTGTCGATGTTGTGGGTCATATAAACCGCATCGATTCCCTGGGACTTGAATAGCTCGATGTACTGTGCCTGCAGCTGCTCATCCGTCACATAGAATACCTGATTCTCATGCTTCTCTTTCGCTGCTTCCAGGTACTCAGCCAGCGAAACATACTTACCCTCAAGGTTCTTGAAAATGATGTAATCCTTCATTTTCTCGTTGAACTTGTCATCCCTCAGGCATCCGAACTTAACGAACGGGGACAGATCATCCCACAGCTTCTCATAATCCTCTCTGTGGTTCTTGCACATACCGATCAGCTTGTCAGCCACTTTCTTGGTGATATGATCGGAGATCTTCCGTACGAAACCGTCATTCTGCAGTGCGGAACGGGATACATTGAGCGGGAGATCCGGGCAGTCGATCACGCCCTTTAATACCAGCAGGAATTCCGGAATCACTTCCTTGATGTTATCCGCAACGAACACCTGATTGTTGTACAGTTTTACCTTACCCTCCAGCGCATCCACATTCGGATTCAGCCGCGGGAAATACAGGATACCCTTCAGGTTGAAGGGGTAATCCATGTTAAGATGGATCCAGAACAGGGGCTCCTTGAAATCATAGAAAACCTTCTGATAGAAATCCTTATACTCTTCATCCTTGCAGTCACCGGGAGTCTTCATCCAGAGCGGATGGGTATCGTTGATCGGAGTTTCCTTCTCCTCCTCATCCTCCACATCGTCGGTCTCAACGATATCGTCCTCTTTGCTGTCAGAATCCTCTGCCTTCGGTGTATCGCCGATCAGATCATCCTCTTCCTGCTTTGCCTTCTTCTTTGCAGCCGCCTTCTTAGCCGCCTCTTTCTTCGCTTTCTTCTTCTCCGGAGCCTCTGCCTTCTCCTTCGCCTTATCTTCATTTACAAAATAGATCTCAACCGGCATGAAGGAGCAGTACTTGCCGATCACTTCACGGCACTTATACTCATTGCAGAACTCCAGGCTGTCCTCAGCCATATACAGCGTGATCCGGGTTCCGCGGGTCAGACCGGACACCTCGGACAGGGTATATTCGGTTCCGCCGTCACACTCCCAGTGAACGCCTTTTGCATCCTCCTGATAGGACTGGGTCTCGATCACAACCTTCTCAGCGACCATGAACGCGCTGTAGAAACCAAGACCGAAATGTCCGATGATCTGGTCCTGGCTGTCCTTATCCTTATATTTCTCCAGGAAATCCGTTGCTCCGGAAAATGCGATCTGATTGATGTATTTATCCACTTCCTCGGCGGTCATACCGATTCCGTTATCCTCAAAGGTAAGCGTCTTATCCTTGGGTGATGCATAAACCGTTACACGGTACTGTTCCCCCTCCGGAACCTGTGCTTCACCGAGAGACACCAGCCTTTTCATCTTCGTCACGGCATCCACGCCGTTGGAGATCAGCTCACGGATGAAGATATCATGATCCGAATACAGCCATTTCTTGATGATCGGAAATATATTCTCGCTGTTGATGGATAAACTGCCCTTGTTCGTCTTCTTTGCTGCCATTGATCGATCCTTCTTTCTTCTATGTTCTGTTCATGCTTTTTGTAAGGAATATAAGATACCCTCCGGACAGAATCCTTAAGGTTCCCTCCCTTACAAACAACATCTATATTAGTCCGCTGTAGCAAAAAAGTCAAGAAAAAGTTAGCACTCACCAAATCGGAGTGCTAACTACGATCCGCACCCCATGAAAAACCGCATCCGGTCTTTGATATAACTGGGGTTATGAAGCAAAAAGAAAGATGCCGGACTTTGGGGAATCCGGCATCATGTTTTGGTAAAGGATGGTTTTCTTAATCTTTCTTAATAATTCTGTAATAAATATATCATATCTCTTCGTGAATTTCAACAATTTTTTTCGGAAAAAGTGCACAAAGATTAGTCTGACAATTTACGGTTTCTCGTTGCGAAAAAAGGCATATTTCACAAACGGCCAAAAAAACTCAGTTAATATAGAGAGTCAGAACGGAAAAACTGAAGTTTCCGACCGTGGAATAATACACGGATTGCAGGTTCGGAACCGTGGAAAGACCCTGTAATGTGGTATTTGTCATCTCAAATTTCGAGAAGGCACATTCCAGCGTTCCGTAGGGGTGCACCATGACCATCTGCGTCACATACGCATCCAGATCATTGGAATTCTCGAAATACGACTGACTCCGGTAGAAATAATTCCAGCTCATGTCCGGGCAGGCTTCGTATTTGTCCTGTTTCCAGATATGATCCCGCGCCATCAACTCATCACTCAGGTTGAAATATGCATGGGACAGGATATCCTTCTCTCCCACCGGATCATCCCAGGTAGCATCCAGATGATACCAGGTTCCGTTCAGCTTCACCTGGTTCCATGCGTGGTTTTCCTTCTTCTTCAGCTTCTGTTCTCCACTGACAGCATCCGTATTCTCCGTTGCGGAACGGCTGCCGGAGCTGACGGTTCCTACAACATACCGGTTCTCCACACCAGCACAGGAAAGGAGCAGTGCCATCGCTTCCGCGTAACCGTTACATACCGCCTGTTGCTCTACCAGTGCCCCGTACGCACGGTACTCATTATCATTTGTCTCGCTTCCGAAGCTGTAAGTGCAATGCTCAACAAGATAATCATGAAGGATCAGTTCCTTCTGATACTCCGTCATAGGCCTGTCTCCCAGTTTTTTATCCAGGATATTGCATACAACCTCGTAAAGCTTCTGTGCCTCCGGACGGTCCGCCGGAATCGGGGCACCGTTCTTATACGCATCATATACGTAACTGTTATCCGACCGGACGATCTGAAAATCGATCCTCCGGATCCCGAACATCTTCGCATGCATCTGGAAGGAATCCACACTTCCGTTCAGGTTGCTGAGGATATAATTAATATTCAGAAGGTCATCCTCCGGCACATCCCCGACGAAAAGCACCACCTGCCCGTCGACTCCCTTCTCCATTTCCTGGGTCAGTGCGGCCGCAACCTCGTTGATATCCGCCAGCGCCTCCGACCGGTGGGTCAGGTTATCTACCGGATTCACTCCGGTCCATAACTCCACGAGTTTCAGACAGACGACGATCAGGAAAGCTCCTACCAAGATTTCCAATAATACTTTTTGCCACTTTTTCATGTCGGCTTCCGAATTCCTTTGCTAAATAAATAAAGGGTTTCCAACGGATATCCTATCATAAATCCCGCCGATTTTCCACCCTTGCCCTGTTCCATTTTATGCTATATAATGATGCGGAGGGTCGGCGGGGTTCCTGCCCGGTCGTATGAAGGGCTGCAGACATCCGGGGATGATTCATTTCATTCCACAGACTACCCATTCACCCTCTCACTATACTACGAAACATGAGGTACACAAGTATGGCACAGCTATGGGGCGGTCGGTTCACCAAGGAGACCGATCAGCTGGTTTATGATTTTAATGCTTCCATTACCTTCGATCAGAGGTTTCTCCCCCAGGATATTCGGGGCAGCAAGGCGCATGCCACGATGCTTGCCGCCGTCGGCGTGATCACGGAGGAAGAAAGGGACCGGATCCTTTCCGGGCTGGACAGCATCCTCAACGACGTGAAGGCCGGAACGCTTGAGATCACTACGAAATATGAAGATGTTCACAGTTTCGTTGAAGCAAACCTGATCGACCGGATCGGTGATGCCGGCAAAAAGCTGCACACCGGACGCAGCCGGAATGACCAGGTTGCTCTGGACATGCGGCTCTATATCCGCGGGGAGGTTTCCGAGCTGGAAGCCCGTGTAAAGGCTTTGATGGAGACTCTGCAGAAGCTGATGGATGAGAATCTTTCCACCTATATGCCGGGATTTACCCATTTGCAGAAGGCACAGCCGGTCAGCTTCTCCCATCACATCGGCGCTTATATGGAAATGTTCAAGCGGGATTTCAGCCGTCTTACGGACATCTATCAGCGGATGAACTACTGCCCTCTCGGGGCCGGAGCCCTGGCAGGAACCACCTATCCGCTGGATCGTAATCTGACGGCCCGTCTGCTGGGATTCAACGGTCCGACACTGAATTCCATGGATTCCGTCTCTGACCGGGATTACTGTATCGAACTGCTCTCCGCCTGCGCCACCATAATGATGCATCTCTCCCGTTTCTCGGAGGAGATCATCCTCTGGAACTCCAATGAGTACGGCTTTATCGAGCTGGATGACGCTTACAGCACCGGAAGTTCCATCATGCCCCAGAAGAAGAACCCGGATATCGCAGAACTGGTACGCGGAAAGACCGGTCGTGTCTACGGAGCGCTTACCGCACTGCTCACCACCATGAAGGGAATTCCTCTGGCCTACAACAAGGACATGCAGGAGGATAAGGAGCTGACTTTCGATGCTCTCGACACCACAAAAGGGTGTCTTACGCTCTTCAACGGAATGATCGCAACCATGCAGCTGCGGAAGGATACCATGGCAGTCAGTGCCATGCGGGGCTTTACAAATGCAACGGATGCTGCGGATTACCTGGTCAAGAAGGGAGTTCCCTTCCGTGATGCCCACGGCATCATCGGCCGGCTGGTACTCTTCTGCATCGACAAGGGATGCGCCATTGACGAGCTGTCTCTGGAGGAACTGAAGGCCATCGATCCTCATTTCGAAGAGGATATTTACGAGGCAATCTCCCTGGAGACCTGCGTTGAGGCAAGAAACACCATCGGTGCACCGGGGCATGCTCCCATGAAGGCCGTGATCGATGAGAATGCGGCGTTCCTGGCGGGGCTTACCGTAGATCCGGCATAATAAGCGAAGATCGAAGGTCTCATAAATGATTGAAAGAAGGGAAAAATCATGAATAATACGACAAAAGCGAAATATGATCTGGCAGCACGTATGCTGAAGGGGAATATCCCCGTGGAGGAGGTTGTCTCCATGAGCGGGCTTACCGAGGAAGAAGTAAAGAAGCTGCAGTTTGAGCTTCGGGATGAGATTCAGGATAAAAGGGCTATGATGGGGTTGGATAATTGAGGTAGCAATTCGCCACCTCTCCGGATGCTGCGTTGCTATTGCTGCCGCCGCACCCGGCCACAGCCCATCCGCGCTCTGCGCGTCTGTCGTCACTTCGTGACTCACGGCTGCGGCGGGACGGGCGGTTCCTGACTGGCGTAGCAATTCGCCACCAGATACCGAGTTGCTATCTGCAGCCGCCGCACCCGGCCGCAGCCCATCCGCGCTCTGCGCGTCTGTCGTCACTTCGTGACTCATGGCTGCGGCGGGACGGGCGGTTCCTGCTTCGCAATACATAAAAGAAAAAGATGACCGATCAGCGTGCGAGCACGCATCGGTCATCTTTTTCTTTTATGCTGCAAATAGCAACTCTATCGAACCCAGTACTTGAACTCTTCATCTCCTAATCTGATGTAGTCATTATTCGCGAGCATGATCTCGAACTCCGGCTGGATCAGTTTGCCGTTGATGAAGGTGTGGTTGGTGGAATTATGATCCCGGACATAGCACTCACCGTTGCTGATGCGGAAGGTTGCATGCTTCCGGCTGACACGGCGGTTGTCCGTTATCTGGTAATCCGCATCCGGAGACTTTCCGATCAGGAATTCCGCCTTTATGATGGGGATCAGCTCATTTGTCTTGATCCGTACCAGATACGGGATCGGATTGTTGTAATCCGAGGATGTGGGACTGAGTACCGTAGTCTGGGACTCGGAAGACGTCTTATCCATGGAATCCTCCAGGATCGTCTCCTCCTCCAGTGAAAGCACATAATGATAGAAATCATTCAGGTCGAACATCAGCTTGTTGTCCAGATACTTCAGCAGCTTCTCTACGCACTCCACACAGGCCATATTTGCGAAACGGACCTTACTGATAAAGGTCTGAATAAACTCCGTCACATTACAGTCGGCAAATTTCTTGATGACCGGCATGTAGATCAGCTGGATATCAAGCGTTGAAAGCTCGATATACATATAATGCACATTGAGAAGCAGCTTATTGAAGGACATCTGATTCTCATCAAAGTAGATCATCTGATTCAGAATATTGGAAAGGATCGAAAGGAATTCGCCCTTATATAACTGTTTCTGAAGAAACTGCTCCAAAGGAAGCGTTGCAGGGATCTTAAACTGAAGCGCCCTCTGCTCATCCGTTTCAACCACCGTACATGTCGTACGGTTTCCGACAAACTCATAATTAAACATTGTGAGCTCATTCTGATCTACCGGAACGTTCTCCTCAAGCCGGAAATTCAGTATAAACTCATCATAACTTGTACTTGTATCAGCCATGTTGCCATACCTCCCCATATTCGCATTCATCATATCATTTTTCTATCGTTTCTTCAATCTATTTCCTAAAAATTATGTTCACCAATATATAGAAAATGTATGTTTATTTTTAACAAAAATTAAGAAGAGCCCGGCAGGTTGCCGGGCCCTACTTTTGCCTGTTTCGGTTGTTCCGTAATTACTCGATATTTGTAGCCTCGGAAAGCAGGCGTTCCTTCGTCTCGTAAAGCTTCCTGGAGAGATCCAGGTAGTGGATATGCGGGTTTGCGAAACGCTGCTCTTCCTCCCATACCTCATCTTTCAACTGCTTCTTTACATACTCCTGAATCTCCTTTAAGGAAGGCTGCTCATAAACAAGCTCTCCGTCCTTGAAGACGGTTACCTGCAGCGGACGTGCCGTGCTGTTCTTGAAATGCATCTTCTTCCAGGGACGTGTAGGATCGATGAATCTGTAAGGCTCTGTTACATCCACATCCTCTCCTTCCAGCGCGAGAAGATCTGCATAACCGTATCCTGTCTCGTTGCTGAAGATTCTCCAAAGGGTCTTCTTGCCGGGGTTGGTGATCTTCTCCACATTCTCGGACACCTTGATCTTAGGTACGAACTCATCTCCTTCTTTTACGGCTACCAGTTTGTATACACCGCCGAAGACCGGATCGGACTTGGAGGTGATCATACGCTCGCCGACACCGTAGGAATTGATGCAGGCCTTCTGCTTGTTCAGAGAATCGATCAGGTACTCATCCACACTGTTGGATACTACGATGGCGCAGTCCTGAAGTCCCTCTGCATCCAGGATCTTCCGGATCTTCTTAGAGAAGTAAGCAAGGTCGCCGCTGTCGATACGGATTCCCGCCAGACGCTTGCCCATGGGTTCCAGAACCTCATGAGCCACACGGATGGCATTCGGAAGACCGCTCTTTAAGATATCATAGGTATCGATCAGAAGGGTACATGCATCCGGATAAACCTCTGCATATGCCTTAAATGCATCAAACTCCGACGGAAAGAACTCGATCCAGCTGTGAGCCATGGTACCCACTGCCTTGATGCCGAACTGCTGGTCAGCCAGAACGGTTGCCGTTGTGTTTACACCGCCGATAAAGCAGGCTCTGGTTCCCCATACTGCCGCATCCGGTCCCTGGGCACGACGTGCACCGAACTCCATGACGATGGCATTTCCTGCACCTGCAGCCCTTGCGATACGATTTGCCTTGGTAGCGATCAGGGACTGGAAATTGATGCAGATCAGAAGCATGGTCTCCAGGATCTGTGCTTCGATGATGGGAGCCGTAACGGTTACGATCGGTGTATTCGGATATACGATGGTCCCCTCCGGTACCGCCTCGATGGTTCCTGTGAATTTGAAATTCTTCAGATAATCCAGGAAGCCCTCATCGAACATATTCCGTCCGCGAAGGTATGCGATATCTTCATCCGTGAAATGCAGTCCCTTCACGTAATCGATCAGCATACCGAGTCCGGCACTGACAACGAATCCGCCGCCGTCCGGGTTCTTGCGGTAGAACATATCGAATACCGCAACCTTGTCCTTGTTTCCAGTTACGTAGTAACCATTTGCCATGGTCAGTTCGTAATAGTCCATCAGCATCGTAAGATTTCTCATTTTGTACTCCTCTCCTGTAACCCCATAATTTCATATTTTAGATCCTTCGCACTTCGTGCTCAGGATGACATGTACTTATTCGGACAGCATCAGCCCTGGTTCTTACGGTTCTCACGCAGTCTCAGACGGGAATCCAGTATCTTCTTCCGGATCCGGAGACTCTTCGGTGTGATCTCAAGTATCTCATCATTATCCAGGAAATCCAGGCACTGCTCCAGCGACAGCTGCTTCGGCGGAACCAGCTTCAATGCTTCGTCCGATCCGGAGGAACGCGTATTCGTCAGATGCTTGGTCTTGCAGACATTTACCTCGATATCCTCGGAACGTCCGGTCTCACCGACCACCATTCCCGCATAGACCTCCACGCCGGGTCCGATAAACATGGTACCACGCTCCTGGGCATTGAACAGTCCGTAGGTAATGGAGGTTCCCGCTTCAAAGGCGATCAGGGAACCGTTGGAACGGTAATTCATCTCTCCCTTGAAATCATCATAGCCGTCAAAAATGGTATTGATCACGCCATTTCCCTTGGTAGCCGTCATGAAGGGGCCGCGGAAACCGATCAGGCCGCGGGACGGAATCCGGAATTCCAGACGTGTGGTTCCGCTCTCGGACGGAGACATGCCGGAAAGCTCGCCCTTCCGCACACTCATCATGTTGATGACGGTGCCGGAGAATTCATCCGGTACATCAATGACCGCGATCTCATAGGGCTCGGTCCGCTTGTTACGCTCGTCATATTTATAGATAACCTCCGCCTTGCTGACTGCGAATTCATAGCCCTCACGGCGCATATTCTCGATCAGAACCGAGAGATGCAGCTCGCCACGGCCGGACACCTTGAAGCAGTCCGTGGATTCGGTATCCTCTACCCGGAGACTTACATCCGTATTCAGTTCCCGGTACAGACGGTCACGGATATGACGGGAGGTAATGAATTTACCTTCCTTACCTGCCAGCGGCGAATCATTTACCATGAACTGCATGGAGATCGTCGGCTCCGTGATCTTCTGGAACGGAATGGCATCCGGATGATCCGGGGAACAGATCGTATCACCGATCTTCAGATCCGCGATACCGGAAACTGCCACAATGGAACCGATGGTTGCTTCGGATACATCGATCCGGCCGAGTCCTTCATATTCGTAAAGCTTACCGATCTTTACCTTTTCGGAACGATCCTTATCGTGATGGTTCACGATCAGGGCATCCTGGTTCAGGCGGATGGTACCGTTATCGATCTTGCCAACGCCGATCCGGCCCACATATTCGTTATAATCTATGGTACTGATGAGGATCTGAAGACCTGCCTCCGGGTCACCCTCCGGTGCCGGAATATGTGAAAGGATCGTTTCGAACAGCGGCTTCATGTCCGTACCCGGCTCATCCGCACTGTAGGATGCGATTCCCTCTCTTGCAGATGCATAAACAAAGGGACAATCCAGCTGTTCATCCGTAGCATCCAGATCCATCAGAAGCTCGAGAACCTCTTCCTCCACCTCTGCCGGACGCGCATCCGGACGATCGATCTTGTTCACGCAGACGATCACGGAAAGATTCAGGGACAGTGCCTTCTGAAGCACGAACCGGGTCTGGGGCATGGGTCCTTCAAATGCATCTACCACAAGGATCACGCCGTTCACCATCTTCAGGACACGCTCCACCTCACCACCGAAGTCCGCATGGCCCGGAGTGTCGATGATGTTGATCTTCACACCGTTGTAGGTAACTGCCGTATTCTTGGAAAGAATGGTGATCCCGCGCTCACGCTCGATATCATTCGAATCCATTACACGCTCTGCCACTTCCTGATTCTCACGGAAAATGCCGCTCTGCTGCAGCAGTCCGTCCACCAGTGTTGTTTTACCGTGATCTACGTGGGCGATGATCGCCACATTTCTGATGTCTTCTCTTTTCATAAACTCCTCTTCCATATCACACAACAAGCGCGGGTTAAACCCGCGCTGTCGTTTATTTCATTAAGTACCACATATCCTGTCGTTCCATGCCTGCCTGTTACGGCCTGCAGGGCTCATTGTTTCATTTTACTGATCACCTGTCGAATAGTTCGGAGCCTCTTTGGTGATCTGGATATCGTGCGGATGGCTCTCGCGAAGACCTGCTGTTGTGATCTTTACGAACTTAGCTTTCTCATGCAGCTCCTCGATATTTGCCGCACCCACATAACCCATACCGGAGCGAAGACCGCCGATCAGCTGGAATACCGTATCCTCTACGCTTCCCTTGTATGCCACACGACCCTCGACACCTTCCGGAACCAGTTTCTTTGCATTTGCCTGGAAGTAACGGTCCTTGGAACCCGCCTCCATGGCGGAGAGAGAACCCATACCACGGTAAACCTTGTATTTACGTCCCTGATACAGTTCGAATTCGCCCGGAGCTTCATCCGTTCCTGCGAAAATGGAGCCCATCATGCAGACATTTCCGCCTGCTGCCAGAGCCTTTGTCACATCACCGGAGTACTTGATACCGCCATCAGCGATGACCGGAATTCCTGCTTCTTTCGCTGCCGCATATGCATTCATAACGGCTGTGATCTGCGGAACACCGATACCTGCAACCACACGTGTTGTACAGATGGATCCGGGACCGATACCGATCTTTACGGCATCCACACCGGCCTTGATCATAGCCTCTGTTCCTTCCTTCGTCGCAACATTTCCTGCGATCACGTCCAGATCCGGATACTTCTCCTTGATCATGGCGAAGGTACGAAGCACATTTGCAGAATGACCGTGAGCGGTATCGATCACGACTGCATCCACATGGGATTTTACCAGTTCATCGATCCGGTCGGTTACATCTGCCGTAACGCCGACAGCTGCCGCACAGAGCAGACGTCCGTGTGCATCCTTTGCAGCCATGGGATACTTGATGGCCTTTTCAATATCTTTAATTGTAATGAGTCCCTTCAGGTTCCCGTTATCGTCCACGATCGGAAGCTTCTCCTTCCGTGCGCGGCCCAGGATCTCCTTCGCCTCATCCAGCGTTACGCCTTCTCTTGCCGTGATCAGCCCTTCGGAGGTCATAACGTCCTTGATCTTCTTTGTGTAGTCTGTCTCGAATTTGAGATCACGATTTGTGATGATACCCACCAGCTTTCCGCCGGGGGCAACGATCGGAACACCGGAGATGCGGTACTTGCCCATCAGATCATCGGCATCCCGCAGAGTATGCTCCATGGAAAGTGAAAAAGGATCCGTAATAACGCCGTTCTCAGAGCGCTTTACCATGTCAACCTCTTCGGCCTGGGCTTCGATGCTCATATTCTTATGAATAACACCGATACCACCCTGACGTGCCATGGCGATCGCCATACGGTGCTCGGTCACGGTATCCATGCCTGCACTCATGAGCGGTATATTTAACCGAATCTTTTTTGTAAGCTGCGTAGAGAGATCCACCTCATTCGGGAGAACCTCAGAGTATCCGGGAACCAGTAACACGTCGTCAAATGTAATGCCTTCACCGATAATCTCGCTCATGATCTACCTCTTCTTTCCTTATTCTTTTAGGTTTCCTTGTTGTAATTATCACTTATGCTATCAAAGATACCCGTCAGTGTCAACAAGTTTCCGAACCAAAAAAATGCCGAAAATGGCCCTCTGTTTTGTGCCATTTTTCGACATGTTCGATATGATTCCGATACCCGGCTCCTCTGCCGGATAAAAGGATATCTTTATGTAAACAGAAAAGGGAGCTTCCTCTCGGAAACTCCCTGGTGAGCGCGAGACGGGAATCGAACCCGCGACCCTCTCCTTGGCAAGGAGATGCTCCACCGCTGAGCCACTCGCGCATATCTGTTGTCCGGCTGACAACAGAATGTATGTTATCATAAAGGTGCGGTTCTGTCAACTACATTTTTAAAATTTATTGATTCAAAAATGCACGAACCTTCTCCGGGTGCATGGAACGTGCCAGATACTCCTCCAGATACCTGTCGGAACCCAGTTCCCGGTACAGGCAGAGAAGCTCTGTTGTGATCCTTCCCACGATCTCATTTCTTGTGGGAGACAGCAGTCCAAGACTTCCGGCGATCCCCTCCAGATCCACGGGGAAATCCAGCGGACGCACATTCAGTCCGATTCCCACGATCGCATGCTGGATGAGACCGGTCTCCAGATCCGTGATGCCCTCACTGAGGATCCCGCAGACCTTCTTATCCCCTAAGAAGATATCATTTACCCATTTCAGGCGCAGCTGCTCCGTAAGGAAAGGCTCCACTGCACGCACCACGGCAACCGCCGCCGCCAAAGTGATCCGTTCCGGCTGGTACAAGGGCTGATCCAGTTCCACACTGAGGGTCATATAGATCCCCGTATGCTTCGGTGAATAGAAGCTGTGGCCCATCCTGCCGCGTCCTGCAGTCTGGGTGTCCGCCACGATCAGCAGATTCTGGTTATCTCCGGCACCCAGTCTCCGTTTTGCCTCATTGTTTGTGGAGTCGATGCTGTCATATACCACGATCTCCGGAATATCCTTCGAAGCCTCTCCTTCCGTTGCGGCATCCGGCGAAAGAAAAAAGCGGATCCCGGGAGCGGACAGAATATCCGACTCCTCTTCCAGATAGTATCCCGCCCGGACGGATGTGATCTTATGTCCTTCGTCCTTCAACTGATTGATCACCTTCCAGACCGCATTTCTGGACACACCGAACCGGTCTGCCAGTGCCTGCCCGGATACAGGCTCGGGACGCATGGACTCCAGTGTCTTCAGTACATCATTTTTTAACATAGGCCAGTATCTCTTCCAGTCTGTTCTTCGCATCGAAACGGCCGAGCTTATACATCCGCTTTAGTTTTTCGACACTCTTCTCCGTCCGGCCGATCCCAAGGTCCCGGCTGGGCCGGATCACATACACTTCGCCTTTTTCTTCGTATTCCCGGATCTTCTCCAGGGTCTCGTTATAATTCAGGTGCCGGTTCGCCGCAGCCTCAACATAAGCCGGATAGTCGGCATATTTCCTTTTCATCAGGAATATGGTCTTATCCGCACTTTTCCGATAGCCCTCCGTCTGCGTCAGAATGATGATATTCTTCTGAAATCCCCGGCTGCGCATGAATTCGATGGGGATACTGTCCGCGGTCCCTCCGTCCAGCAGCTTCTTCCCGTCATACTCCACGGTTTCGGAAACCATGGGAAGAGATGCGGAAGCCCGGAGTGCATCCGTCTGCTCCTTCACATCCGTAACACGGAGATACTCCGCCTTCCCGGTCTCCAGATTGGTGGTACAGGAATAAACTTCCGTCTTCTCCGCATTCTTCCGGAACGTTTCATAATCAAACGGGAACAGCTTATCCGGAATCTCATGGTAACAAAATTCCGTCTCACAGAGGTTTCCCGTTTTGATCAGGGATGAAAAACTCATAAACCGCTTATCCCCGCGGTACTTAACCATATACCGGACATTCCGTCCGTATTGCTCGGAAATGAAGGTCACTCCGTGCAGGATTCCTGCAGATACGCCCACAAGTCCGTCCACCCGGATACCCTGCTCCAGGAATTCATCCAGAACGCCGGTGGTATATATGCCGCGCATCCCGCCGCCTTCCAGTACAAGGCCGAGACGTTTTCCTGACTCATCCATAGACTCCTCCTTTTTCATCACGATCGGCTTTCTGTCCGTTCAGATTACTGTTCATCCGGAAGAAGTGCCGTTTCCTCCTTGATGGTCCGAAGCACGATATGGGTCTCGGTCTTCTCCACACCTTCGTAGCCCTTGATCACCTTATAAACCTGATCCAGACTGTCAGTACTGTCAGTCACGATCCGAAGTACGAAATCAAACTCACCTGTCTGATAGTAGCAGGAGGCTATGCTTGAATTCTTCTTCACCAGGGTAACGAATCCGTCATAATAATCCGGATGCTTCAGGGATACATCCATCAGCGCCACCATGGTATTCCCGAGAGCCTCCTGATCGATCTGGATGGTATAACCCTTGATCAATCCGGAGGATTCCAGCTTGCGGATCCGCTCGATCACCGCCGAAACGGACAGACTGATCTCCTCGCTGATGGCAGAAGCCGGAAGTCTTGCATTTTTACTGAGACACTGAAGTATCCTTCGATCGATATTGTCCATGATACCTTCTCCTTTCAATTCGTATCACACATGAGAAATGTATTCGCAGCCGATACGGCTCATTGCCTGCACACATACAAGCGGCAGGGCCTCCCCTGCCGCTTCATACGCATCTTTCGCCGACACTTTAGAACAGGATCTGCTTTCTGCTCTTCAGTAGTTTTCCGCCGGTCACGATATTCAGGGTCCCGAGAGTGATCCCCGATACGATCAGTACAACGCCAAGTGCGATATTATATCCCCCGGCACGCTTGATCTGTCTATATACACGTTCCATATTCCTGCCTCCACTTTCTATAAATGCTGCGGTCTATGCCTGTTTCACTCCGTACTGCTCATAATATGCATCGATCCTGGCCTTCAGCTCGGCATCGATCACACCCTTCTCCACCAGATAACCGATGATCTCGTTCATGGATACGATGGCATGTGTATCAAAGCCGTAGAGATCCCTGATCTCTGCCAAGGCGCTCTTATCGCCCTTTCCGCGTTCGCACCGGTCAAGGGATACCATAAGACCCACGATCTTAACGTCTCCCTGTGCCTTTACGATGGGAATGGTTTCCTCCATGGATTTCCCGGAGGTGGTCACGTCCTCGATCACCACGATCCGGTCACCGTCCCGGATGGGACTTCCCAGCAGGATACCTGCATCTCCGTGATCCTTGGCTTCCTTCCGGTTGGAGCAGTAACGGATCTCCTTCCCGTAAAGACGGCTGTAGGCTATGGTCGTTGCCACGCTGATGGGAATTCCCTTGTAAGCCGGTCCGAACAGTACATCGAAATCATCTCCGTAGGTGTTGTGGATCGCCTTTGCATAGAACTCTCCCAGTTTCATCAGCTGGGTTCCGGTGATATAAAGACCCGCATTCATGAAGAACGGGGACTTCCGTCCGCTTTTCAGGGTAAAATCCCCGAACCGGAGCACCTGACTGTCCAGCATAAAATCAACAAATTCCTGTTTATATGCTTCCATAGTTCCTCCTTGCCGTGTACTTGCGTCCCCTCCGGCAGGAACCCTGTCCTGCCCTAAAAAATGAAGGGCATGAGTTTTCACACTCACGCCCTATTTTATCACAACACATAAGATATTTCAATGTCAGGCTTCTTCTGTCTCACGGGGTGTCTGAAGGGAAAGGATCTTGTCAAAGATCCTGTGCGCCGCTTCCAGTTTGGACATCATGGGAAGCTGCTCCGTACCGTCCTTCGTGATGAGGGTCAGGATATTTGTATCCACCTGATAACCCGCACCCTCCTGGGTCAGGGAATTCGCACAGATCATATCTGCATTCTTCTTCGACAGTTTGGCGGAGGAGTTCTCCAGCAGATTCTCCGTCTCCATGGAGAAGCCGCAGATAAACTGTCCCTGCCGCTTATTCTGTCCGAGGGACAGCAGGATATCCTTGGTCCGCTTAAGAGGAATGGAAAGGTCTCCTTCCTTCTTTTTGATCTTCTGGTCCGCCACGGTGGCCGGTGTATAATCCGCCACTGCCGCAGCCATGACCACGATATCCGCCGTTTCGGCTGCGGATGTGACCGCCTGGTACATTTCTTCCGCGGTATGGATGTCCACCCGTTCCACTCCGATGGGCTTTTCCAGCGCCGTGGGACCGGAAACCAGCGTAACCTTCGCTCCGCGGTATGCTGCCGCCTTCGCCAGCGCATATCCCATTTTGCCTGAAGAATGATTCGTGATCACACGGATCGGATCCAGGGGTTCCTCCGTCGGTCCCGCGGAAACCACCACATGCTTTCCGGAAAGATCCTTTTCGCAGGCACAGGCCAGCAGTATACGCTCCACCAGTTCCTCTTCCTTCGGAAGCTTTCCCTTTCCTTCATAGCCGCAGGCAAGATATCCCTCATCCGGCTCAATGATCTGATAGCCGAAGCGCTTCAGTTTCCCGATATTATCCTGCACGATGGGGTTCTCCAGCATGTAGACATTCATGGAGGGGCATACCAGGATCGGGCAGCGTGCGGGAAGAACTGTGGTGGTAAGCATATCATCCGCAATGCCGTTTGCGATCTTACCGATCACATTTGCGGTGGCCGGTGCGATGAGGATACAATCCGCTCCCGTTCCCAGGGAAATATGCGGCACATGCACCGCATCATCCGGCGCTTCATCGAAGGTATCCAGATATACTTTATTCTTGGTCAGTACCTCAAAGGTCTGCGGGGGTATAAAATGCGTTGCATTCCGTGTCATCATCACATGCACGTCCGCATGCAGCTTCGTCAGCATGCTGGCCACATTTGCCATCTTATAGGCTGCGATCCCGCCGGATACGCCCAGCAGGATATTCTTTCCTGTCAGCATAATCATTCCTCCATATTAACGGACCTAAACTCCGAACAACCGTCAGGAGAATCCCTTACTACTCTTCAATACCGTCCGTGCCGTCTTCGTCTTCCGGCATATCCTCAAGAGTCCCGTGCTTCTCATAACGGGTGGAGCGGATCACATGATTCTCACAATCCACGAAGATCACGCGCGGCGGATTCTCCGCAAACTCCTCCGGTGTCATCATGGCATAGTTCATGATGATCACCCGGTCACCGGTAGCTACGCAGCGGGCTGCCGCACCATTCAGACAGATCACGCCGGAGCCGGCATCGCCTGCGATCACATAGGTTTCCAGACGTGCACCGTTATCAATATCTACGACCTGAACCTTCTCATACTCGATCAGACCTGCAGAATCCATCAGTTCCTGGTCGATGGTGATGCTTCCCACATAGTTCAGTTCGGCCTGGGTTACGGTTGCCCTGTGGATCTTACTCTTTAATACATTGATCAGCATATTATTTCTCCGTTCTTTTATAAACTTTCCCGGGAGAATGCTCCCGCCACCTTTTCTACTCCACTTCTGCGATAAAGTTGTCGATCAGACGAACCTTATTGTTGATCTTAACGGCAATGGCGCAGAGGATATCTCCCTTAATGGTGTCAATGGATTCCATGGTCAGACCGTCCACTACCTCTACATAATCGATCTCAGCCATGGGCTCGGATTCGATCAGGGCTGTCATGGCGGATTTAACCACATTTGCATCCCGCTCTCCGTCCTTCACCATCTGCTCACCGAGACGGATGGACTGGGACAGGATCAGGGCCGCTTTCCGCTCCTCCGCGTTCATGTAGGTGTTCCGGGAACTCATGGCCAGACCGTCCGCCTCACGAACGATGGGGCATCCCACAATCTCCAGCGGCATGTTCAGATCCTTCACCATGCGCTTTACCACCGCCAGCTGCTGTGCATCCTTCTGTCCGAAGTATGCATGATCCGGCTGCACGATGTTGAACAGTTTGGATACAACGGTACATACACCGCGGAAATGTACCGGCCGGGACAGTCCGCACAGATGATTGGTAAGACCGTTCATATCCACGAAGGAGACGAACCCTTCGGGATACATCTCCGCGGGTTCCGGATGAAAGATCACATCGGCGCCGGTGCTCTCACAAAGGGCTGCATCCCGGTCCAGATCTCTCGGATAGCTTGCCAGATCCTCATTCGGTCCGAACTGGGTCGGATTTACGAATACACTGACCACGGTATGATCATTTCCCTTTACGCTGGCAGCGATCAGGCTCTGATGGCCTGCATGCAGGAAGCCCATGGTGGGAACGAGACCTACCGTCTCTCCTGCGGCTCTCCAGCCCTTAACGATTTCTCTTACTTCTGCAACTGTAGATACGATTTTCATACTGATCTCCTTTATAATTTTATGTTCCGCGGATGATAAGATTCTTCGCTCAGGATGCCACATCCCTATTTTATGATCTCATTTGCATAGGCCTCGATGGCACCGTAGACCTCATCCTCCATGGGATAGGTGTGCTCCTCTGCGGGATAACTGCCGGCCTTCACTTCCTCATCGTACGCCCGGAAGCCTTCCTTCATGACCTCGCCCACATTGGCGAATGCCTTTACGAATTTCGGACGGAAATCACTGAACATAGCCAGCATATCCGCATATACCAGGATCTGTCCGTCACAACCCGCACCGGCACCGATGCCGATGGTGGGGATCCGGAGCATCTTCGTCACGATCTCCGCCAGTTTTGCAGGTACACATTCCAGTGTCACCGCAAATGCTCCTGCCTCCTGTACCGCCAGCGCGTCACGGATCAGCTTCTTTGCGGGTTCCAGTTCCTTCGCCTGGGACTTGAAGCCGCCGAATACATTGATGGACTGGGGTGTAAGTCCCAGATGTGCCATAACCGGAATGCTTGCCTGGGAGATGGCTTTGATCTGCGGGCAAACCTCCTCGCCGCCTTCCAGCTTCACAGCCTGGCCGCGTCCTTCCTTCATCAGACGCCCTGCATTCATAACCGCATCATAGACCGATGCCTGATAGGACATGAACGGCATATCGATCAACACCAGTGAATTCTCCGCACCGCGGGATACCGCCGCACCGTGACGGATCATATCCTCCATGGTAACGGAAATGGTGTCCGGATACCCCAGTATCACATTTCCGAGAGAATCTCCCACCAGGATCCCGTTGATCCCTGCACTGTCCTCCAGTTTTGCCGTGGAATAATCATAGGCGGTAAGCATGGAAATCCGCTCGCCCTTATCCTTCATCTGCTGAAATGTAACAACCGTGTTTTTCATACGTCCGATCCCTCCTTCTCTTCAAATCTGCCTGTCAATATGTTCAGTTCCGTATAATCCCTGTCCGGATTTTTCTTCTCTGCGATCTCCAGCACCTGGCGGGACAATCGAAGATACAGGTCTCTCTGCTCTCCCTGAAGGACTGCCAGATGGCCCCTTACCGTAGATGCATCGCCGCGTTCCAGCGGCCCTGTCAGCTGGCCCACCGGGCCTTTTTCCGCAATGCCCCGGGCGTTATCCAGAAAGAGGCCGGCCAGTGCCTGATCCGCCTCCTCCGGCGTAAATCCGCAGGTCCTCAGCTCCTTTGCAGCCGCAGCATATAATCCGCAGACCAGATTGCTGGCCATGACTGCCGCTGCATGATACCGTGTCTTCTCTTCTTTGCCGAGGGTACGGCAGGTAAGGCCGATATCCGTAAGTGTTCTGCACCAGAAGTCCAGATACTGCGGATCTCCTTCCACGGTAAAAAAAGCATTGGAAAGAGTTTCATAAGCTTTTTCACGATCTGAAATTGCATAAAGGGGATGGATGGAATAACCAAATGCTCCGGTTCCGACAAAGACATCGGAGGAAAGCGCACCACTACAGTGGACGAGGAGCTTACCCGAAAGTGATCCTGAACGCATGAGTTCCTCCACGGCAGAAGGAATCGCCTGATCACTGACTGTCAGAAACAACGCATCATTTTCAAGAAGTAAACTGCGAACTGAGTCGTAGCTGCAAGTATCGGTCCATCGTGCCGCTTCCTCTGCCCGTTCTCTCGTCCGGTTGTAGAATCCCGTAACCGAAAGACCGTGCTCCGTGAAATACCTGCCAAGGGTACAACCGACCCGGCCGGCACCATAAAATCCAATCTTCATACGATCACCTCCTTCTCCATGTAAGGCCGATTTACGGTCCATGAATAAGTAATCGATGCGTGCTTCCTATGAAATTTTAAAGGGTACAGTTTCTTCCGAATACCATCCAAAGTGAGTATATCGGAACTGTACCCTTTTTGTAAAGCATATTTTTACATTTCGATTGTATAAAATTTAATACAATCATCCGATGATTTCTTATGACACAACCTACCCCTTCTTCAGAGCCCGGTAGGTGTCGATCATGTCCAGGATCGCATCCATATTCTGCTCCCGCACCTGATCCGCCAGAGCCTGCAGGAATTCCGTATCTTCCGTTCCGAAACGGTCTTCCGCCAAAAGCTCCAGTTCGCCCACAAGGCCTTCGATATTTCCGGCCTTTGCTTCCTTACTGATCCGGTCCAGGGTATCCGCATCCACACGGTCACGCAGCACCGGCTCCTCCTTCTGTTCCGGAGCCTTGGTTGATGCATCATCAGATGGCGCGGTATCCGGTAAGGTCTGGAACGTTAATTCCACCTCATCCGCCTCACTGTCCGTCAGTTCCTGTTTTCCGACTGCGAATTCAAGATAGGCTGCCACCGCATTCAGGACCTCTTCCAGCATCCGGATCAGGGAAGGCAGATTGTCTCTTACATATCCCTTATTATTGATATTGATCGCCGCATCCAGACGTGAGATCAGATTTACGATCTCCACCGCACCGATATTCTGTGCTCCCGTACGGGTGCTGTGCAGCCTGGTACGGAATGCCCGGAAATTCTTTCCGAACTTGGCCTGCAGTTCTTCCGGCGCATTCTTGTTCTGATTGTAGAAGGTACTGATGATCCTGTTATAAACCTCAACGCTTCCGCCGATCCTCTCCAGCGTCCCGGCCACATCCAGAAGTCCCTGGAGACTCTCAAGTCCTTCACGGAAACGGGACTCATTTGTATAACCGCTGAGATTTACGGAACGATACCTGATCTGCTCCATGGGGAGATACTTCTTGGCCATGGTGGCCAGAGTCACAAGATCCAGAGGCTTCACGATCACATCCGTAAATCCCGTCTCGATCAGCCGGTCGTAATCCTCACGGATCGCATCGTCGGTCATGGCTATGATGGGCAGATCGGCGATCCCTTCTTTCTCCAGTTCCCGGATTTCATGCAGCGCATCCTCTCCGCTCATTACCGGCATGGAGAGATCCAGGAATACCATGTCATAGTTCCCGTTCATCACCATATCCACGGCTCCGACCCCTGAGGATGCCACATCCGCCCGGATATCCAGCTGCTTCAGCACGCCCAGGGCAACCGTTCTTCCGATCTCGATATCATCCACCAGAAGGACACTCGTCTCGGAAAGCTGCATCTTCTCCGCTTCTTCCCGCGTCACGCGTTCCAGGATCTCCGGATCCGTCACCACGGGAACCACATCTCCTTCCGGCCGCTTCTGCCGGAGGGACACGGTAAATGTGGAGCCGGCACCGTAGGTGCTTTCCACATCCAGTTCTCCGTCCATGATCTCCGTCAGTTTCTTGGCTATGGCAAGGCTGATCCCGCTTCCGGTATATCCGGTCTGTTTTTTATTGTCCGCGATATTATACACCTCAAAGATATGCTGCAGACGGTCCTTCTGGATACCGACACCCGTATCGGAGACGCTGAAGAACAGCGTATCCTTCCCGTTCGGCTCCATATTCTGGTAGCAGTCCACAAAGAGTGTGATGGTGCCTTCCTTTGTGTATTTCTGTGCATTATCCGTAATGATCTCCAGGATCCGCTTGATCTTGTCGAAATCGCCGATCATGATGTCCGGGATATTCTCACCCAGATCCACCAGGAAACGGACCGGCCGGTCCGCCAGACGGTTGATCATGCTGTCGGAGATGTCACACACCAGAGTAGTGATGGAATACGGTGCCTCCGAAGCGGATTCCTTTCCTGCCTCCAGACGGGCCAGCTGGATGGTCTCATCCACCTTTCCCAGGATATCCTGACCGGAATCCACGATGGCCTTTAAGCTCTGGTCCCGTGTTTCCTGGCTGTCTTCATGCTGCAGATTCTCCGCCAGACTGATGATCGCATGGATCGGAGTCTTGATCTCGTTACTCATATGGGCAAGGAAGTCCGTCTTTGCCGTACTGGACTTCACCGCCACTTCATGCTCCTTCTCCAGCTTCTCGATCTCCCGGTTCTGTCCGGTCACCCGGTGCTGGAACCAGATGAGTCCCAGGGTCACGGAAAGAACAAGCACGGCCAGAAGTGAAAGGAACAGGATCTTTACGGAAGATTTCTCGAAGAAACCGAATTCCTTCTCGATGGTAAATGTAATATCCTGCTCACTGGATACACCGTCTCCGTTCATGGCCCGTACCGTAAAGGTATAGGTTCCTCCCTCCAGGTTCGTATATACGGCCTGCATGGGGTCCTGGGGGCTGATGGTGATCGGATTGCTGTCAAAGCCTTCCAGTTTATACTCCACCTGGATATTTTCACGGTTCGTAAAACTGAGGACCGCAAAGGAGATGGACATTCTCTGTGTATCCGCCGGGATCTTCAGGCTTCCGCCGATCTGATCGAAATGATATTCTTTATCATCCACATTGATCTCCGAAACCGTCAGCTTCGGAGCCTTGTCATTTACGATGATATTATCCGTCGGAAGCATATAGATCCCCTGATCACTGCATAGATACAGGATATGATCATTGATGACGGAGTGTGAATACAGGTTCAGGCTGGCGGCCAGTCCGTCTCCCTGGGCAAGATAACGTCCTTTGACGCCTTCCGTTCCCACAAGCTCCGATTCCGTGGTCATAAGAACACCCTTGGATCCGATGATCCATACCACATCGCCCTCTTCCGACTCTTCCGTCAGGATGTCATATACGTTATTTGAAAAATCAATATTACTGATCGCACGGATGCTTTCGGAGAAAAGGGACACCCCGTTATCCGTTCCGATCCAGAGGCCTTCCTTCCCCGGGGTGATACAGGTCACCACATTGGAAGTCAGTCCGTCCTCTTCCGTCAGATCACGGATCCTGTCGCCTTCGATGATATACAGTCCTCCGCCGTCAGATCCGGCAAAAAGCCGTCCCTCCTTATCCTGATAGAGACAGTTGATATTGGGATACTCCAGTCCTTCCGCACGTGTGAAGCTCCGTACCGGCTCATAGTCTTCTCCGAGGATGCTGATCCCCTCTTCCGTTGCAACCGCAATGGTTCCGTCCTTCAGTTCCAGCGCTGTATTGACCTGATTTGTCGGAAGGACCATGGGCCTGCCGTAAGGGTGCACTTCACCCGTGGGCGTATATTGAACAATACCGTATCGTCTGGAGGTGGAGACCCAGATATTTCCTTTGGAGTCACGCATCACGTCCTTAACGCTGGCTCCCTTCAGGAACTCCGTCAGGTCATTCTTTACGGCCTTCATCTTGGAATCCAGAACAGTAAGTCCGTCATCAG
>JAFRWY010000053.1 GCA_017437905.1 Eubacterium sp. | reverse complement strand
TTGTATTCCTCGTCAGCGATCGCCAGGATCCTCAGCTTCATCTTTCCTTACACCCTTTAATTCCACGATGGTCCGTGCCTTCTCCTTCAGCGACTCCACCACCGGGATCTCCCCGATGACACAGTCCAGCAGCCAGTCCATTTTCATGATCTCTTCCGCCGTCAGGGTCTGTCCGGCCGCACAGCGCTCCTCACCGTTCTGGTCAAGAAGCTGACCGGAGAATGGCGCAAACCGTTCATCGATGATCGACTGCTTCATATGCTCGATCAGACGCCGGGAAGCAACCGGTGTCTTCTCGGACAGGATCACGTCGATCACCCCTGAGGAAAGCCCCCACCAGTAATTGATGGCCTTATCATCCGACGGCGCGTCCGTCTTCTCCCAGGCTCCGTCGATGATCATTTTTATGATCCTCTCGTAAAGGATTCCCCAGTTGACCACCGGCATCGCCACATTTACCGGCTGTTTCTCCGTAAGCAGATACATGCCGAACTTTCTGGAAGCATGCCGCGGCGTGATCATATCCTGATCGGATACGTAATCCACCCCCTGATTGTACAGGCCCTGATAGATTGCTTCCTTGGAAATGTCGTCCTTCCGGGTGGTCCACTCCAGCAGGACCTCCACCTCCGGATTCACCATCTTTGCGCCGATGGCAAAGGCATTGATATTTGCAGTCACACCGAAGATCGGATAATCCGCCAGATAACCGATCCGGTTTGTCTTCGTCAGGATCCCCGCCATCATGCCGGACAGGAATTTCGCCTCATGCAGTCTCGCATAGTAGGTCCGGATATACCGGTGACTGGTATTCAGTGAACAGTTCAGTATATGCACGTCCGGATGCTCTACCGCCACCTTGAGGCTGGCTTCGATCATCTGTGAGGTGGTGGTGAAGATCACCTCCGTCCCCTCATCCCGGATCAGTTCCTCCATGGCCTGGATGGTCTTCTCCTCTGTGTCCGCCGTGGTGATCTTCAGCGTGGTCACCTTGTTCCCGAAGACCTCCTTGATATGATTCCGTCCCAGCTCGTGTGCGTAGAGCCAGTCCGAGGTGGACGGATCACGGTCATAGATAAATGCAACGTTCAGGGGCTTCGATTCCGTGGGTTCCTGCCGGAGCACACGGGACAGCAGCGTCTTCTTCGTTTCCGGCGGTTCCAGTGTAACCGTAACCTCCTGATTCTGGTTCATCATCAGGTACTCTTCCCAGATCTTCGCAAGCGCCGTCTTGATCTCCGGCACATTCATGGCGAGAACCTGTTCGTAATCATAAACCTCGATCAGACGGAGGAAGGCATCGCCGGTGGTGATATTCTCCAGCTTCTTGCCGCCCTTCTCCTCATATGCCTTCGAGAACTTGTAGTAGGCGGAGGTCAGATTCTGCACCTGTTCGTCCGTCCAGGTAAGCTCCGGCGCGGACATATCGGTCCCGGTATCCTCCAGCAGACGGTGGAAATTCCCTTCCTTCGAAAACCAGATGAAGTTCACTCCTGTCTTCCGGTTAAAGTTCATGAATTCGTAGTAGATCCGGATCACCGGATCGTCCGTCTTCGCCGGGATCTTCCGCGTCACCAGTGCGGGAACATTTACCGCATCGAAATACTTGAGCACACTGGCGCGCTTGTTGCCCTCCAGCACGTAATAATAGTTCAGATATTCATAAACCTTGATAGGATCATGGATCCCCTCTTCCATATGAGCGTCACAGAGTACGGACCATTTCTGGGCAAACTCCGTTTCCTTCTCTAAAATGGGCATAAAATTGCACGCAAAGGAGCTGGCCCTTCCGGCGGTAGCAGTACCGACGATCCGGTCCAGCGGGATCGTGACAAGACCCAGATTTACCTCACCGCGGATCTTCGCACCCGCGATCACCTCATCCAGAACGGCAGGATTCGGAGACTTCCCTTCCTGCTTTGCTTCCTTTGCGGCCTTTTCACCCAGTTTTTTCGCTTTTTCGTATTCTACGTAAGACAAATGATCGCCTCCACATCAGAAATCTTACCCCCAAAACATCAGTTAACGATGTTCAGACTGCGTCCCTCCAGGAACGCCCTGATGTTTTCATACGTCACGTCCTTGATCCGCCCGATGGCCTCATCCGATGCCCAGGCGATATGCGGTGTGATGATACAGTTTTTTGCAGTAAGAAGCGGACAATCCTGCTCCATGGGCTCCTTCGCCAGCACATCCACTGCGGCCCCCGCCAGATGTCCGGAATTCAGCGCCTCCGCTACGGCCTCCTCGTCAATCAGTCCTCCGCGGGAGGTATTGATCAGGATCGCCCCCGGCTTCATCATGGCCAGGGATTCACGGTTGATCAGCCGCTCCGTCTCGGGAAACTGCGGCACATGCAGGGACACCACATCCGACTCCCGAAGCAGATCGGGAAGGGATGTGAACCTGAAATCCGGAAGATCCACCGGCCACTCGGTCCGGGTATAGATCAGGATCCGCATACCCAGTGCCGCTGCGATCCTGGCCACCCGGGTGCCGATATTTCCGAGACCGATGATCCCGATGGTCTTACCCTCGGCCTCCGTAACCGGTCCGCAGGTATAGCAGAAATACGGACTCTTCGTCCAGTCTCCGCGATGAACGGAATCATTATGAATCCCCACCTTGTTAAAGAGCTCCAGCATAAGTGCGATGGCGGTCTGTGCCACAATGGCTCCGGCATAACCGGGAACATTTGCCACAGGGATCCCGTGGCGGCGGGCCGCTGCGGTATCCACAATGTTGTAGCCGGTGGCAAGCACCGCCACAAAGCGGATGCCCGGACATGCCGCGAAGACTTCCTCCGTAAGGGGTGTCTTGTCCACCACCACGATCTCTGCGTCGCCGATCCTCTGGATCACCTGTTCCGGTTTCGTGATATCATATACCGTCAGTTCGCCGAAGTCCCGAAGACGGGGAAAATCCTCCGCCGAACCGCCCATCACCTGTCCGTCCAAAATAACTATCTTCATATTATATCCCCAAAGTATCCCTTCACTCCTGTGTTTATCCGTACCTTACCGGGTAACCCCTGCCCGGACAGCCTCGTCGGCCACGGCCTTTGCAACCACCTTCGCAACCTGATCGTTGAATGCATCCGGAATGATATACTCCGGTGTGATCTCCTCCTCCGGGATCACCGCTGCGATCGCGCGGGCAGCCGCTTCCTTCATGGATTCGGTGATGGAGGTTGCTCTTGCATCCAGGGCTCCGCGGAAGATGCCCGGGAATACCAGCACGTTATTGATCTGGTTCGGGAAATCGGAACGGCCGGTGGCAATGATATTGGCACCGCCCTTCTTTGCCTCATCCGGCATGATCTCCGGGATCGGATTGGCCATGGCGAATACCAGCGGGTTCTCTGCCATGGTACTGATCATTTCAGCCGTAACGATATTCGGAGCGGATACGCCGATGAAGATGTCCTTGCCCTTCATCACGTCCGCAAGACTTCCGCGTTCTTTATTCTTGTTGGTGATCTCCGCCATCTCAGCCTGGGCCGGATTCATGAACGGCTCACCCGGGCAGAGTGCACCCTTGGAGCAGACCAGAACCACATTTCCGATGCCGAAGCGCTGCATCAGCTTGCAAATGGAGATGCCGGCTGCACCCGCACCGCTGATCACGGCGCTGCAATCCTCCCATTTCCGTCCCGTCAGCTTGAAGGCGTTGATGAGTCCCGCGCAGACAACCACTGCGGTTCCGTGCTGGTCATCGTGGAACACCGGAATATCCAGTTCTTCCTTCAGACGACGCTCCACCTCGAAGCAGCGGGGAGCGGAGATGTCCTCCAGGTTGATACCGCCGAAGGAGGGGGCGATCCGCTTTACGGTCTCCACGATCTCATCCGGGTCCTTGGTGTCCAGGCAGATGGGAAATGCGTCCACATTTCCGAAACGCTTAAAGAGAATGGACTTTCCTTCCATGACAGGAATGGCAGCCAACGGGCCGATGTCGCCGAGGCCCAGCACTGCGGTACCGTCGGATACAACCGCCACCGTATTCGCCTTGCAGGTATATTTATATGCATCCTCCGGATTCTCATGGATCTTCCGGCAGGGCTCCGCAACACCCGGTGTGTAGGCTGTGGAGAGGTCATCCCTGGTCTCCACACGTACCTTGGACACCACCTCCAGTTTCCCCTGGTTCTGTTCATGCATCTCGAGACTTAACTTGTTGTAATCCATTTTTCTCTTTCCTTTCTATATATACGTTAATTGTTTCCGGATCATAATGCTCCTTCGCCGTCCCCTTCGTCTCCTGGTGACCGGAAGACTGCGCACCAGGTCATTCCGACGGACAGCGAGGGGAAGAACCCCGTCACTGCAGCATATCCATCAGGGAGAGCTGTACTCCCTCCGTACGGTTTTCGTACTTTCTGCTGTAGGTCAGGATTTCTTTCCTGTCGCATATTATATCATTTGCCTTGCAACTGTCAAACAAATATGCAAGGAGTTCCTTCTGTTTTTCGGGGATCAGTTCATTTTCCTCACCATATATAGAAAGCAACTGCTGTGCCAGCTCCCGGTCCCGGCGGGACAGTTCCTTATAAAAATACTCCCTGCTTCCGTTCTGCAGCTGGCATTTCATATCCCGGTGATCCACCATGCGGATATGATAATCCTTCGCCATCTGCAGCAGCATCCCCAGCGTGGTGGTGGTGTCATTGATCTTCGGGATAATGGGATCCAGCAGAAGGATCGTCTCGATCCCTTCCTTTGCAAGGCCGTCGATCAGACGCAGCCGCTCCGAAACTCCCAGTTCTCCCTCGATCAGGCGGAACTGCTCCGTCTGCAGGGTGGGCAGCGGGATCATGACCACCACCTTCGTCTTCCGGGCCAGCTCCTTCAGGATATCCATATCCCGGAGCAGCAGACTGTACCGCGTGGTGATCGACACGCCGAAATCACAGCGGTCCAGCACCCGGAGACACTCCCGCATGATCCCGAACTTTTCCTCCAGCGGATTGTAAGGATCCGAAAGGCCCCCCACGAAGATCATCCCCCGTGCACGCTTCCGCTTCAGGCTGTGCTCCAGCACCCGGGCCGCATCCTTCTTCACTTCCACGTCCTCCGGATTCTCAATCCGGGCCGTCCGGGCCCGCACCGGTGACACGATACAGTGATCCGTCACGCCACGGTAGATATTCATCCCGTTCTGCGGTGTCAGTATGGTCTTAACCTCAACGATATGCATACCTTCTCCTTCCCCATTCTCATGGATCCTTCCCCTGCATGCCAAAGTTTTGAAATGCACGAAGGATCTTACAATAAGACCGATGCCGGCCTAGATAAAATCGAACGTCGCCTGCTCATATTCCAGTGCATGATACTCGACAGCTTCCTCCGATGTCCGGCTGCTGTACTGGGTAACCACCGTCAGCGCCTTACCCCCTGCCATCTGCTGGCCCAGTACATAATTCACATCGAAACGTCCCGTAATCTCCGGTGTCGCCCCACGGGACGGCACGATCAGCTGCACATGATTGGTCTTCAGCAGCTCGAAGATGGGTTCCCAGATATAAATATCCTTGGCCGCACCGAAGGGATTATCGATGAAAATGGTCTTCGTCCGGTTCTCGCTGTCCTGCATCGCATACATTCCCGAAATGTAATTGATCACCGAAACCAGGAACTGGATATAGATACCCTGGGACTGTCCGGTACTTCCCACCGCTTCCTCATATTTCAGATACCGGCTCTGTTCACGGATCCGCTCCCGCTTGTAGAGCTGCAGTCGGATCTTGTTCATGTCCGTGACGATCACGCCGAAGAGACGCTTCAGCGCCAGCTCGGATTGCAGGTATTTATGCCGCTCTGCCTCGGATTTCTTCGTATCCGCCTCCGCCACGATCCGGTCGATATACTCGGACATCCGCTGCCGCAGGAATTCATCCTTCACATACGGAACGGAAAGCCGGATCATCTGGATCATCTCCTCCTGTCCGTCCTTCGCGTCACCGGCCGGTTCCCCGGAAGCAGCGGATTGACCGTACGAAGCGTTCCGCACCTTGATCTGTGACAGTCTCGGCAGCTTATCCAGCTCGGTCCGTACATCCAGACAGCGCTCCACGCACTGTTCCACAAAATTCTCTTTCAGTTTCTCCATATCGGAGAGTCCCTGTTCTACCCGGGACCGCTCCAGCCGGATCAGCTCCTCCATATCCGTCAGACGTTTCGCCAGTGCATCCGCCGCATCCTTCGTCCCCGGAATATCCGCATCGTCCCGGATGGACACGGACAATGTAGCCGCTCCGAGATCCATCAGCGTTTCGGTCACCTGTCCTTTGGTCCGGAGCATCTGGCTCTTCGCCCGTTCCAGGCTCTTCTCGTTCCTGTCCAGTGATACAAGAACCGCTTCGAATTCCCTCTGCAGCTGATCCTCGGGCTGTTCGCGTACCGCCGCACGGGAAAGGTCGATCCGGTACCGTTCCGACAGCCTTCCGGCCTCCCGGTACAGTCCCTCGCTTTCCTGACTCTGCCGCTGGAACACCCGGAGGGCCTCCCTGGCCTCTCCCAGTCCCTTTACGGCTGCCGTTCTTCGTTCCTCCGCTTCCGGGATCGCCCGGTCCAGCTCCTCCGCCGTCATCCGGGAGGTCTCATATGCACCGTAAGCCGCACGGATATTCTGTATCGCATACTCAATGCTTCCGGACAAATGCTGGACTGCCGCAGATGCCTCCGCCAGCTTCGCCTGTCTTCGTTCACGCTGTTCCCGAAGCATACGGATCTGCTCTTCCTCCGCATCCAGACGACTCCTGTCTCCAGGGCGGAGTTCTCCCCTCTGATATGCTTCCTCCAGTTCCTCCAGAGATAACTTCCGCTCCCGGATCTCCCGCAGGATCCGGGCAATACTCTGTGTCAGAGTCTGCTGCAGCAGGTTTCTTCCCGCCAGTGTCTCGGAGGCTCCGGCCATGTTCTGTTTCCAGAGCCGGAACTGACCGGTCAGCTCCTCCAGTGTCCCGGAAGCCGCCCGGGCCGTGGGTGACCAGTAAGCCTCATACTGCTCTTTCCATGTCATTTTCGTCCGGGCGATCACCACCCCGATCTGCTGCTCGGATTCCCGGAGTCCTTCCAGCAGCCGCTGCCGCTCCTCCTCTTCCCGGCCATGCTCGCCGATGGCCTTCGAAAGGCGGGTTTCCTGCTTCCTGGATTCCCCGCAGCAGGCATCCAGTTCCTCAGCCTTCCGCTGCAATGTGATCCTGTATTTCAGCTGCTCCACCCGGGCAGCCAGACGTGCCTCCTCCTGCTCCGAGGATGCCAGCCGTTCCCGGATCCCGGCGTCCTCCGCTTCGGATTCCTCCGCTTTCCTCCGAAGCTGCTCCATCTCCTCTTCTGCGGAAGACAGAAGCTCCTCGGGATTTTCGATCTCCTGATCCGATTCCGTTCCCATCAGGAATTCCAGGTCGGAACGCTCGGTCCGGACAGCATCCGTCAGATATCCGAGTTCGGTTCCCGCATTCTCGGACGCGGCGGAGATTGCCGCCAGCAGCCGGTCTGCCGTTCCCTCCGACAGGAAGAATTCTTTATTGCAATGAACGGAGAAATGATGCTCCGATGCCCCGAAGGGTTCTCCCAGCTCCGTCATATCATAGATCCTGACCGCCGACTGTCCCACCTCCATGGAGGTAAGACCCGGATCCTCCGCCAGGCGCTCATAATCTCTGGTAATGATCCCGAAGGGCAGTTCCGGATCCGCCTGCAGCAGTTTCCCCCGCTCCTCCGCCGGAAGCTCCGCCAGATAATCCGCACCGAACATGGCGGTCACCCCATGTCGGGTGGTGATGTAGGACAGCACCTTCTCCACATCCTCCGACAGTTGGATCAGCCGTCCGTTCCGGATCTCCCGCCCACGGTTCTCCAACCGGAGCAGTTCCCGCTCCAGCTCCGTGCACCGGCTGACATCTGCCTTTATTTTCTGAAATACCACATCCCGGACGTCCCGGTCCTCTGCATGATAGATCTTTCTGATCTGGTCCCTCCGCAGCCGCTTCGCCTTCCGCTCTTCTTCGCCGGCACGGTAGATCTCACACCGCTGCCGTAGCAGGCCCAGGGCCGCTTCCTTCTCCTGCAGTTCTCTTCTTTGCTGCAGCAAAGCCTTCTCCCGTTCCGGTCCCTTCTTCTCTTCCGCCAGGCGTTCCGCCCGTACGGACTGAAGGGCTTTCTCCGCCTCCATCAGCTGCAGTTCCGCCGGCATAAGCGTTGCCGTCTCTTCCGCCTGCTGCAGCTCTGCCAGCTCCCGGCGTACCTGATACGCCTCTGCCTCATAGCCTGCAAGCTCCCTTTGAACCACCGCCAGCTCGATCTTTGCATCCTCCGCCAGCTTTCTGGCCTTCTCCGCGTCCTTCCCGATCTGACCCAGTTCCCTGCGGATATCCTCCGCCTGCCGCTCAGCACGGGTTTCCTCTTCCTGCAGAAGGACCCGGATCCCGGCAACCACCGGTGCGATATCCTCCGGTACCTCCTGTCTTGCCTCCTCCAGAAGGCTCTGCAGCTTCCGGTTCTCTTCGATATAATCCAGGTAATCCAGCTCGCCTCTCCGACGGTTCAGGCCTTCCTCCTTCGCGCGCAGTTCCTCCGTCGCACGGTCAGCCTCTTCCCTTGCTTCCTTCTCACGTTCCTTCAGGGCATCCAGTTCCCGTTCCTGCCGGGAGGTCTTCAGGATCTCCACCTCCGAACGTGCCGCATCCGACGCCTGCTCCGCCTGCTCCACCGCCTGCTGCAACCGTTCCGTCTCACGTTCTCTGCCGGCCCGTGCCGCATCCAGCGTCAGATAAATGTCACCGATACTCCGGAGAAGTCCGTCCCGCTCCTCGTAGAGTCCGGAGAAGGAACGGATCCGGTCCCCAAGAAGACGGATCAGTTCCGCCTCATGATCGTAATTGGCAATATCCCGTTTCTTCTCCGCCAGCTCCTTCAGCTGTTCACGGATGCTGAGCAGAAGCGCCGCCGCCGACCGGTCCTGCGCCTCATCCTGCTCCGTCTTCACCAGATATGCCTTCTCTATGATCTCCTCGATCAGAAGATCCTCCACCACCTTACGCGTGGTGCGGTAATTGGTCTCAAAATACGTCCGGACATGTCCCTCCGTCCGGTTGATCCCCCGGACGATCTCCCACTGGCTCTCGATGATCCCGTATCTGCTGATGAACCGCTGGTATTCTCCCTTCCGGTCAAAAACACGCACCTCGATCCGGTTCTCCCGGCGGGCCAGATCGTGCAGATAATTCTTCAGAGCCTGATAGGTAAGCCGCTCCGAGCCTTCGGAAAGCGGCAGGTTCATGATGTCGTGCCGGTTATACTCCTGATAAAAGATACAGTAGTTAAAATACTCCACGGAGGCCACATCCCGGCCTTCCTCTTCCCCCCGGTCCCTGGCCTTCCGGGCACAGAAGCCCGTAGTCATGAACCGCATGCCGTCCTTCACGTCTGCCGGATCCAGCTTCCATTCGATCAGGGAATGGATCGTGGTATTTCCGCAGTTTTCACGGAAGAGCTTCTCCAGCGGCTGCTTATCATCCAGGGTACAGTTCGGGATCATGCACTGCATGAGAAGCAGCATAAGAACGCTCTTCCCTCCGCCGTTAGCAAGATCGTAGAGCGTATTCTGTCCGTAGAGGCGCATGGAGAAATCATCATAGGCCTGGGTACCGAAATTATATTTTACGTTGTTCACGCGGATGCGGTTGATACTAGGCATGATCCTCTCCTCCGGTGGTCGATCCCCCTGCCAGCAGCTGGTAGATCCGACCTTTACTGTCCTCAAAATATCCTTCTGCCAGCGCACGGAAACGGTCCGTCGGATAGAACCGGTCCTCGGAGGAAATGAAAAGCTTCTCCTCCTGCAGCAGATTCATGGTCAGCTTCACATATCCCATGCGGGAGCCCCGGCTGGCCTTGTTCCTGTCCTTGTCCTCGCTGATCATCAGCGGCAGTTCATGCCAGAGCAGCGCCACGGAACGAAAGCCTTCCTGCTCCGCAGAGGTCTGATTGAAGGTCTCACTCTCCTTTACGATCTGCCCTGCGGCTTCACTTACGGTCTGCAGCAGCTCCTCCATCCGGACGTACTCCTTCACCTGATAAGTGGCGGAATCCGTGTAGAAGAACAGCAGCGCCTGGTAGATGATAAAATACACCAGATACAGTTCCCGGTTCCTGCGAAGTCCCAGGAGCCGTTTCAGGTCATCGTTCGTATAACCGAAGACCTTGTTGCCCTCCCCCGCAGTAACAAAAAGTGTTTCATTGTACTCATACACGGAAATGTTCAGCCGGGCCAGCAGCTTCGTTACCAGCTCATAGACCTCCGCATTCGCATAGTAGGTCTGATACAGCTCCGATGTGCCGGGCCGGTTCTTTGAGATCTCCTCCCCGGACATCAGGATGCTGAAGATATCCATGGCTTTTGAAAGTGTTTTGTCTTCCATCATTTTCCCTTTTTCAAAACCGAAAGATTCTTCACTTCGCGCGGATGCGCTCGTTCAGAATGACAGTGTTCTATCGTTGTGTCACGGTCGAAGAGCCCCCTTCAGCAGGACGGCTCATTCTCTCTTCCGCAACGGGCGGCTCAATCCGTCCCCGCAGCGGAGAAGGTCATCTCCCGCACGGTTCCCAGCAGTTCCTCCGCCTCATCCCGAAGTTCCACCTCCGTATCCCCGTAGGAGATGGTGAGGGTCAGGTTCCGGAACCGCTGCTTCTCCTCCTCCGTAAACTGCCGGCTGACATAGGATTCCAGGAAAGTCTCCGGTTCCCGGAAGCTCTCCTGCAGAAAGTACCGGTCCTTCTTTGCAAGATGTACCAGAAATGCATAAAAATCCCGGTTCCGGTAGATCTCCCTGCCGAACTTGACCTCCAGGATCGCGCTGTATTCCTGCAGCGTCACCGTACCCCAGCGGGTCACACGGTCCAGAAGCTCCCGGAACAGAAGCACGAAGTTCCCTCCGATCATACGGCTCAGGGCCTCGTCCTCATATTCGAAGCCCGGATCCGGAGCCGTTTTCTCCCGCTTCTCCGTCAGTTCCTCCTCTTCCTTCGCCTCATTTACCAGCTTGTCGATACTGAAGACGGACAGGGTCTTCCTGCGTCTCGGCTGGAAGAAGGGTGCCAGCAGCAGTCCCATCTGCTCCGGCTGATCCGCCTCCTGCAGCATCCGAAGGGCCTCCCGGAAATCAAAGGCAGGCCTTAGCTGTCTTGCTTTCGAGCGCTCCACCATTTCATCTGCCATGCGTGACAGGGAAGCCGCTTCCTCCATCAGCAGACGGTGGCTTTCGATGGTCTTCTTCAGTTCCACCTCCAGGGTTGTGATATCCTGATAGCCCTGTCCGGAGGAGAACCGTGTCACCGCCTTATCCACAAGGGTTTTATTCTTCTGAAATGACTGCCGCTCCAATTCGAACCATTTCGAGATCTCGGCCATATACGCCTCGCAGGCCCGGACGCCCGCACGGATATCCGTCTGCAGCAGGCGGACCGTCTCCTCTCTCTCCTTCCGGAGCCGGGAAACCTCCAGATTGATCCGCCGGACCACGTCGATACCCCCGCGGAAGTTCTCGGTGCGGATCATTTTCTCCAGGAGCAACTGCTCGGTGCTGATGGTACTCTCGTCCCGCACCTCCTTGGTGGACAGATAGAATTCGATCCCGTCCACGGTGATGCTGTACCGAACCTCTCCGTCCTGCACCGTACTCTCCACCAGCCGGACATATCCCTGCTGTTTCTTATGGGTCTCGGGATCATAGAACGGGAAGATGAAGGGGCGTCCGTCATTCCGGATCTTGTCAAACAAAAAACGGACCAGCTCCGTTCGCTCTTCCGGCGGAAGCGTCAGTTCGAAATCCCGGCGCAGCACCGCGCCGAGGAACCGCTCCACCTCCGGAAAAGCCACCGTCCGTCCGTTGAAATGATTCTCCTGAATCAGAAACCGGAGCAGGGCCATGGTGATATACCCCATGTCCAGATCCCGGTACTGTCCGTCCTTATACTGTCCCATGGCGGTTTCCTGTAGCACAAAAAACGGATAGTACTTCTTCAGGTACAGCATCCGCTCCTTCTGATTCTTCAGGATATCATCGATCAGGATATGTTCCTCTGCCATGGGGTCCTTCTCTCATTTATCAGATTTCGCCGGTTTCTTCCCTCATCCCGGGAAGCCGGTATGTGCCGGTGCGAAAAAAATCGTGGGAAGCCGCAAGGCAACCCACGATATATTGTACCATTTTTCATTTGGAATCACAAGGATTTGCTGAAGTAAGAAACTCAGTCAATAACAAAAACCACCACCTGGAAGGTACTGGAATTTATGTTGTTCGAAAATGTAAGGATCGAGTAACCGGTGGTGTAGCCCGCCCTCAGATTCAGATAGATCGAATTGTTGTTATCAAACCAGGAGTCACTCCATTCCCCTGTACATACGTCGGCATTTGATCCCTTATAAGAGATCTTGCAGCTGCTTGTATGGGAAAAATGAACCGCCAGTGATACGCCTTCACCCTTATTCATGACCACTACGTTCCGATTGGCATAATACGTACCGTCCGGTTCATCCAGCTGGTCGATCCGGTTATATACTTCCCCAACCTTTGCGGCGTTATTGCTCTGTTCATTCAGCTGTGACTGCAGCGACGCTGTCTTCTCCTGTTCGCTCTGCAGGTCACCCTTGGCATTAAAGAACGCCCATTTTCCGTCCTTCTGAAATGCATAATATCCGGTGTCCACCCCTTCGACCATACAGGCATCTTCATACTGACAATCCACCAGAAGCTTATCTTTTGTTGCCAGGCCGTAAATGTGGGTGATATTTGCCGAACAATCATCACTCTCCCGGCCTTCCACATTTGTGGCTTTTGCAACTACCACCGGCCGGTCCTTGGTATAATCCGTAAACCAGTCGGGAAAAAAAACGTGCACACCGTACGGTTATGATCATAATCATAAATGTAATTATGCATATACGGCTGGTGATAGATGTAGTCCGTCATATATCGGCTGAGGTTCCCATCCTCTCCGATGATGACGCTTATGCTGGTTCCGAATTCGTTGATCGGATACTTCGTTGCGGCATATTCACTGTAGGGAAGATACGTTTCATCAAATATCTGATCGAACGTAGGCTCCACCACGTAATTCCCCTCATACCGCGCATACCCGAAAAGCCCGTTCTTCTTAACCACCGATACCTGACGTTCCCGTCGTATCCGTAGAGCTGCCGCAGCCGGACAGGAGACCCAGCAGAAGCAGAAAGCTCATGATCCCATATTTTTTCTTTGTCATTATAGTTCACTCCTTAACCCAGGATCCCTGAACGGAATCCTTGCCATAAATCAGTTTACTCCCCTGATCAAAGGCCTGTCAAACCTTATTTCATAAGGGATTTCCGGTTTGGAATCCCTTTGATAAACCACGCGGGACATGGTATAATACCCGTGGAGTTTTCTCCCGGAACAGTATGATCCGGGAACCGGACAACAGGCAGAAGGATTATGAATATGAACAAAACGACAGTAATTTTGAAAAAGGGCGAAGGCCGTACCATCAAGGCCGGAGGCTCCTGGATCTATGATAATGAGATCGACCGGATCGTCGGGGACGTGACGGACGGAGAGCTTGTAAGCGTGGAGGATTTCGACGGCTATCCCATGGGGAGCGGTTTCATCAACCGGCAATCAAAGATCACCGTCCGCATGATGACCAGAGACCCGGAAGCTGTGATCGATGATGCATTTCTCTATCATCGGGTGAAGGCCGCATGGGAATACAGGAAGGCCGTGATCGACACCTCCTCCTGCCGGGTGATCTTCGGAGAGGCGGATTTCCTGCCGGGACTTGTGGTGGATAAATACGAAGATGTCCTGGTGGTGGAATCCCTGGCTCTGGGGATCGACCGGATGAAGCCGAGGATCCTGCAGGATCTCGTGGAGATTCTCGGGAAGGACGGGATACGGATCCGTGCCATCTTCGAGCGGAGCGACGCGAAGATCCGTGTGAAGGAAGGTCTGCCGCGGGCGAAGGGACTTCTGTGGATGACACCGGGTGAGGGACATGATTTTCCGGACGGATGGCAGATGCCCGGGGATGGAAGCAAAACTCCGGAAGGAGAAACCCTTCCGACGAAGGATGCTGTCACAGAGAACAAAGAGGGAATATTTTCTGCAGATAACCGCAACGCAGCGGCCGGTTTCGACCCGCGGATCGAGATCGTGGAAAACGGCGTAAAATATATGGTGGATGTGGAGAACGGCCAGAAGACCGGCTTCTTCCTGGATCAGAAGGGAAACCGCATGGCCATGCAGTCCCTGGTACGGCGTATGAAGGATGCCGGAGAATCCGTACGGGTGTTGGACTGCTTTACCCACACCGGCTCCTTTGCCCTGAACTGCGGGCTGGGCGGAGCAGACTCCGTTCTGGGACTCGACATTTCCGAACTGGCCGTAGCCCAGGCAAAGGAAAATGCGGCGCTGAACGACCTTTCCCACCGGGTGACATTTCAGGAGGCGGATGTACTGGATCTTCTCCCCAAACTGATCGAACAGGGAGAAAAGTATGATGTGGTGATCCTGGATCCCCCGGCCTTCACAAAGACCCGGGATAAGGTGAAGCAGGCCATGAAGGGGTACCGCGAGATCAATATCCGCGGCATGAAGCTGACACGGCACGAGGGGTATTTCGCCACCTGCTCCTGTTCTCATTTCATGGACTATGAAACCTTCACCACCGTGATCGCCCAGGCAGCCCGTGCAGCCCATGTACGCCTCCGCCAGATCGAATACCGTACCCAGGCATCGGATCACCCGATCCTCTGGTCCGGAGACGAGGCAGGGTACTATCTGAAATTCTATATCTTCCAGGTGCTGGAGGAAAGATAGGGTGCGGAAACCCTTGTGAAGCATTGTTTTATAAGGGATTTCGGCATTCCTGTGGAATGGGTAATACTATCGTAAACTACCGTAAATTTCCGCAGTTTTATGGGTAAATGGTGTAAAAATGGTGTAAAAAACATAGCAGGACGTGCGGGATTATATGAATGTTGTGTTGTTTTGCGTTTTCTATCATTGGAAACGGGGTCTGGGGCTGGCCCCAGTGAAAACGGGTTAGGGTGCATTTTGTTACCGAAAACAAAATGTATCCTAACCCGTTGCTTGCAAAGATATGACACTCGAATAAGATCCTCAGAAGAAACCTGATCCATTGGATCAGAATTGTCTTGACAGTGGCAGGGGGATATCGCGCTTTGTGAAAGGTTCCATGTTGAAGAATTCGATTCGTAACTTCGAATTATGCATTGTAGGTGATATCTAGATAAAGATAAGAAAAATGCAAAGAATCTGGAAACGGTGTTTACGGATCGGCCCATGTCATCTCGCTTTCAACATCGTAAAATTTTTTTCCACCCCAAAGAGGTGCATTGAGAAATGCCTGTACACATTCGTTAGAGTCGGGAGATGAGTATTCCCATAAATACTTTCTGCATTCAGGGTTGTTCGGATCATATGCCTCTGTTTCGTAATCGTAATCAAGTACGAGATAATGAATGGTATCATTGACCCAGCCTTGTATGAAGTATTTTTTACCTCTGAATATGAAATACATTTCTGAACCGAAGTAAAGATTATCAACAAATTCGGTTACATTCCCATCAATCATAATTTCACCCCCTTGAAGTATTTCATAAAGTGTTTTCGCATTGCTTTCGGCATTCTATGGGTTGTACGGTTAAAGTTTCTATCATAGGTGTGATAATGCAATATTGGTTTACCCTTTGGACCCAAATTAGGTTCTGGGTGATATGCAATCTCCAAAGTGAGATAGTGGTCCTTATCGTAAAATCTCATCTCGTGAAAGGTGCCATCGGGTTTTAACTTGATATATGCGCTGCTTGAATGTGCTTCTTCTGGAAGACCATGTTTGCCATTCAAACCGGCCAGCACCTTAATGCCTTCAATAAAACCCGTTGTTTGATAAGTATATGCGACATTGATACCGCTTGCAAAGGTTCCTCTTCCTCCCATGTCAGCGCACCACCTTTCTTGAGTTTAGGTAGTCAATGGATATGACATTACCTTCCATTTCAGGGAAAGGTGTTCCAAGGCAAAGAATGGAATCAGGATTGATCTTTTCAAGCATGGCGGTGTATCCACGCATAAAACCAAGGCGGTTCCTTTTACAACCAATCATGCCTATTGCTACTACAGAGCCATACTCAATTCCATCGAAACAAAAATCGTAACTCCTTGCCGTGCTCCAGCTGACGGTAGGAATAACGGTTAATCCTTTGCTTTGCCAAAAAGCACCACACCAACGATTCATAGCCACGCTTTCGATTTGTCGCCAAAGGTTCATTTCTGCATAGGTAGAAAAATCTGGCGTCAGCAAAAATGCATATTGTGCATATTTGTCTAAAGATTTCTCTGGGTGATTATATATCCCCGAGAAGCGATAATCATCAACAAAGAAATGCACTCCATTTTGCTTGTTGATATCGTTGTCATTGGCTTTTGTGTCGGAGCAGGCAATCACTTTCACATTTGTAAGATCAATCGTTTGTTTTCTGACAAGTGGAATGTCCCATTTTCCGACAGATTTAAAGGTGTTTCTCATAAAAAGCGGATCTTTCCGCATATTGACACTTTTCATAATCTTTCTCCTTTCGTGTCTCGAATTGTTTAGAACTACAGTCGATGACCGTATGTTCGGTTGCATTCTTCTCCGAAAGGTGCTATCATTACTTTGCAAGAATAAAGGACGGCAACGTTCGGAGAAAACATCGGTTTGATTGCTCCAACAATCATATCGGTGTTTTTTCTTTATTTAGTGGAAAAAATACTTGCAATACGCATCACCTCCTTGTGTGGTTGTTTCGATATTTACTGTTTCAGTTCCATCGTGAACGTGTATCAAGCCATGAATCACGCTCACGTTGTCGGTCATAATCAGATTCAAAGTCGTAGTAATCGTATTCTCTTAGTGGGGGCGCAATTTCGTTAAGCTTTTGCGCGTATTTCATCAAAATAATATCATCATATTCTTTCTCTTCACGAGATCTCCACTCATATACAGTATTTGCAAGAGTTTTTTTTCTTTTATCCGCAGCTTCGTCAGATACATCGAAGGATTTCATTATGTAATTGATAGAAAGACATTTATTACGTTTTACGCATTCTCGCAAAATCTGCTCGGGCATTAGTAACTGTGCCGCAAAGCAGTTTGCTTCTATTTCTTGTATGTGGTAGAGTTTGTCAGTCTCTTTTAGATTCATCTTATGATTCAGAATATAATGCCCATACTCATGCATTATAGAAAAACGTACCCTATAGTCCGGTTCGTCTTGATTATAAAAAATAATGTAGTTTCCTTCCAACTCTTGAATAATGGCAGATTCGCTACCAAACATAGGAATACATACATCATATTTCGCTTCAGCTCTTTTAAAAGAACATAATCTAACATCCGATTGTTCGTAGATGAACCCCTTTGCCTTAAACGGGAATCCGGTAATGGACGGAGCGAAAGCAAGGTACTCATTAGCTTTGGAATATACCCTTTTGTAATCCGCACATTTGTATAATTCTTGATCAAATATCATCGTCCTCGTCCTCATCATTAAAGATATCCTTAAATACCGCCTTTAGCATTCCCTCGGCTTTCTCCAGATCATCTTCATTAAGCTTTCCAAGGTTTCTCTGGAGAGAACTAAGCTTAGAATTCTCATGTGAAATGTTGCCAGTTTCATCATTGCCAAGTAAATAGTCTGTTGTCACGTTGAAGAAATTGGCTAAATCTATCAAAACATTCATACGTGGAACAGTTCCGTTGTTTTCCCACATATTTACACGACTCTTGGTTATGCCTAGTTTTTTTGCAAGCTGATCCATACTGAGTCCCGCCTTTTCCCTCAATTCTTTAACCCGAGTACTAAAGTATTGATTTCCCATTTGTTACCTCCCTTCATGTGCAATATAATTGTACGATACATTTTTAAAAATGTCAAGCATTGGAATTGATGAATAAGTTGTCATCAAATATCGATTTATTACCTCAAATCGACTGCTGACGTTGATGCAAGTAAAACATAAAAGTGTACAATATTATTTAGTATCTTGTATTTACCGTGGTGAGGACAAACTGGCAGGTGATGGAAATTATGAAAGAGCAGATGGATAAAAGATTGTTGACAATTAAAGATTTATGTAAGTATTTGGGAATTGGTCAGACAAAGGCAAGAGAACTTGTGCGTGGTAACAATGGGTTCGGCGTGCAGATAGGGAACCGCTGGTATGCCAACAAGAAGAAGCTTGATGAATGGCTGGACAAGAATACTAATTAACTGCCATTTTCAGATTTGTGATAGAGCGGAGAAGCATGATATAATGCAATCAGCATTCATGTTCCCGTTTCGTCGGCAGAAAGGACGGAATAATGGGAAAATCACTTAATGGAAAGGAGCTTGGAAAAGGGATTACCCAAAGACGCGATGGGCGTTATCAGGCCCGTTTTATTAACCGGTTCGGGAAAAGGCAGACTCTTTATGCATTTTCAGTCACAGAAATTTCAAAAAAACTGCGCGAGGAGCAGGTCAAGGATGGAAACTTCGTAAATCTGATCGACAAAAAAATGACGCTTGATGAATGGTACGAAAGATGGATAACCACTTGCAAGAAGCATTGTCGTGATACTACGAAACATACATACGCCATTCAATATAATCGAATCAGAGAAAGTCTTGGCTGGAGAAAACTGACAGGTCTTAATCTGATCGTGTTACAGGATGCGTTCAACTCATTAGCAACTGATAAGATGCGGGCAGATTGTAAAGCATTGTTGGTAGATATTCTGAATCGAGCTGTCGAAGCAGAATTGCTTGTAAAAAACAATGCGCTTGGAATCAATCCTTATATTGAAAATGAGCCAAAAGAGGAAAAAAGAATCTTAAGCGATGAAGAAGTGAAGATTCTGCTAAGGACAGCGAAAAGGAGTACGCTTTATCCGATCTTTGCAGTGGCCCTTGGAACGGGAATGAGAATCGGTGAGATTCTTGGACTGACTTTTGACTGCGTTGATTTTGAAAATGGATACATCAGTGTAGAAAAGACACTCTGTTATCTGCCAAATGGTGGAGAGGCAATCTATGAATTTCATCCGCCCAAAACGCGTGCGGGAAGAAGACAGATTCCGATGACAGAGGAAGTAAGAGATGCACTCCTGGAGCAGAAGGCAAGAAAAGACAGAATCGCATCTCATCACAACCCTCGTACTGGAATGGAAAATCTGGTATTTTGTTCCAAGACCAATAAGCCGATTCATGAGGCAAATGTCAGAGCATGTATTCGTTGGATGATCAAGTTGATCAATGAGGAAAACCCGGATCTCGATTTCAAACCGTTCACTCCGCATGGGTTGAGACATACCTTTGCAACGTAGGCGATTGCAAGAGGCATGCGCCCGAAAACGTTGCAGGGGATCTTGGGACACAACAGTCTGCAGATGACCATGGATCTATATTGTCATGTGGAGAACAGCACATTGAGAGAGGAAATGGCTCTCATGGGTGACATGGTGTAAAAATGGTGTAGAAGCCTCCCCAGTGATCTAAACCACCTTGTTTTATAAGGACGTAAGGCGATTCAACCGAAAGTTCTATATTTTTCAGGTCCTGGAGGAAAGGTAGATCGAGTAGGAGGGGGTGATTAACCCCCGTCCTCTCACACCACCGTGCGTACCGTTCGGTACACGGCGGTTTCAATAGTTGACGTGCACTGACTGGTACGCAAGGGCTAAATCATAGAAGCCTGCGCGTATCAGTCTTTC
>JAFRWY010000052.1 GCA_017437905.1 Eubacterium sp. | reverse complement strand
GGTATTATTTCGGAAATAACGGCGTGATGCGTACCGGCTGGAAGGATATCAATGGCAAGCGGTATTACTTCGGAACCGATGGTGTGAGAAGAACCGGCTGGAAGGATATTAATGGCAAGCGGTACTACTTCGGAACCGACGGCGTGAGAAGAACCGGTTGGAAGCAGGTCTCCGGAAAATGGTATTATTTCGGAACGGACGGTGCGAGACGAACTGGTTGGCAAAAAGTCGGAAAATGGTATTATTTCGGAACTGATGGCGTGATGCGTACCGGCTGGCAGAAGATTGGAAAGAATTGGTATTTCTTCAAGAGCGGAGCCATGCTGACCGGCTGGTTGAAATCCGGAGGAAAATGGTATTACTTTAATTCAAACGGAGAGATGGTAACGGGTTCAAGAAAGATCGGTAATACTATTTACAACTTCGGCTCTGACGGTGCATGGGACGGTAAATAAACGGCATGATCTGCCGGAGCTTGGCGGCACATACACCACCGGCATTAGAGAACAGCGTCGAAAGTCGCTGATCAAAAATAACATATTAGATCTACAGAAGGAAAGGCTGCCGCACTGCGACCGCCTTTCCTTCCTGACAATTATTACATAGAACAGAAGAAATCTGACCGTGATGCCATGATGGATTGCTTTCACGATAAAATGGTATCAGGGGCAGAGCAGTTTCTCGGCCTCATGTCATGAAATGCGAATGATGAAGAAGCAAATCCGGATGACTGGAGGATGTGACTATGGATAGAAGAATATGTCCGAAATGCAGGACACCGCTGGGACAGGGGATCGAAGTCTGTCCGAAGTGTGCATATATCATGAGGGAGTCAACGCCGGGACAACGCGGCGGAAGGAACGACAGAACCGTACCCGTTCCATCGCGAAATGTGCCCGGAGGCTCCGGAGCAGGCCGGGGACTGCCCGGAAAGAACGGAGCAGAGAAACGTCCGCCATATCCCGGAACTCCGGGAAGAAACGGGACGAACAGCGGACGGGGTGCCGGGAAGGGGATCGGACCGGGAACAGGGCGAAATGCAGGGAAGGATGCCGGACGGGGCACAGGGAAAAGCGCAGGGAAAGGCGCTGGACAAAGTGCAGGTAAGGGCGCAAGTGCCGGGAAAGGCAAGAAGTCAAAAAATAGCAAAAAGAACTTCTGGCTTGCTGTGGGGCTTGGCTCCGGAGCGGGGGTTCTTGTAATTATTCTAGTCCTGATCTTTCTTCTGAATACCAAAGCAGGGAGGATTCAGATCAAGATCGACACGGGATGCCTGGATTACAGTCAGGAACTGGATCTGAACTACCTGAAGGAAGACTTTGAGTCCTTCGAAGGAACGGTTCGGGGGACGGTATCGAAGAAGTCCGGGATCCAGTATGAGATTCAGGATACCTATGGCGTGACGGTATCCCACGGAACAGCAAAACAGGATAAGAAGGGGCATTGGATTATCGAGGAACCGGGTATGCTGATGGGACCGCATACGCTGACCGTAGTTGCCGCAAATGAAGATGGCAAGAAATTCTCGGACTCGATCACTTTTATCGTAACCGTGGATCGCTTTATGGAGCATGCCACCGTAGATCTGACGGATCTGGATGAAGATGGTTTGGCAGCGTATATTGAAGCACAGATCGGAACCGATCCGGAGAATCCGGACTCCGATGCGGACGGTCTTCAGGATGGTGAAGAATATATCCTCGTCGGCACGGATCCGACCAAGTATGACACGGATGGAGACAGCATTTGCGATGCGGAGCGTGATCCTGACGAAGACAGTCTGACACACCGGGCTGAGCTGGATAACGGTACCGACCCGCGGATTGCCGATACGGACGGAGATGGAGTGCTTGACGGTATTGAGATCAATCAGCATAAGACTGATCCGTTGAAGGCAGATACGGATGATGATCATGCGTCGGACGGATGGGAGATCGAGCATGGAACGGATCCTCTGAAGAAGGATGAAAGCTTCCACGCGAAGGCAGAGAGTCAGGAGCCGGATGCGATCATCACGGCAACCGTGGAAATGGATGCAAAGCAGAACCCGGAGCAGATTCATATAGATAAGGTGGAGATCCCCGGCCTGCTCGATCCCTCCATGGTGGGGTATATTGGCGAGGCTTATGATTTTGATTATGATCCGTCGGCCACAGGAACAACGATTCAGATGAACTTCCCGGCCGGGTCGGTACCGGACGGAGACACACTTACCATTTATGCTTATGATGAGGATACACAGCTACTTGAGCCGGTTCCGACAACCGTAACGGATACCACGGCTACAGCTAAGGTGGATCATCCGGCAACTTATGTTCTTCTGGATGAAACTGTGATCAAAAATGCACCGAAGAAGGATATTCTTTCAGCGGATGATATAAAAGATATTACGGTTCGCGTGGCATTTGTCATCGATTACTCTCAGAGCATGGATGAAAATGATCCGAATTATGTCCGCCTGGAAATCGTGAATAATTATCTCTCCAATCTGAGAAGCGACAAGGATGAAGCAAGTATCATCAAGTTTGCGGCATATGCGACCACGCTGGTTTCCATGACAAGCGATATCGAGATGTGCATCAATACGGCATCTCAGATCTACAATAACAGCGGCGACAGCTGTGACAATGAGGCGGGAACCAACGGCAGTGACGGCCTGAAGCATGCATTGGATGAATTCTCGGGTGAAGGAGAGAACCAGAGCATTATCTTCCTTACGGATGGATGGGACACCACAACGAGCTACGATTATGATGAGATCATCAAGATCGCTGTCGAGAAGCACGTTGTCATCTACACCATCAGCCTCGGAGATGCAAATGAGGATCTGCTGAAGCAGATCGCTTCCGAAACCGGAGGGGAGTTCTTCCGCGCATCGGAGATCACATCGGATGATGAAGGCTCCATTTCCTTGGAAGACGCTTTCCGTAAGATTCAAGGCGATACCATCGATTTCATTTCGGATTCAAATGAAGATGGTATCTCGGATTACTATGCGACATTGATTTATGAAGGTGTCCTGCGCACCGGTACGGGCAATAATCCTTTTGGTGGATTGACGCTGGAAGAGATTCTGTATGGAGATGCTGACATTGACAAGGACGGCCTGAAGAACGGGGAAGAGGTTCAGGTTACGGAAGACGGGGAGAGGATCTACATCAAGGTCATTTCTTCACCAATATTATCAGACACGGATTTGGATGGCTATAAAGACAATGCGGATAATCGGGCACTAAAATGGGATGTGGGTGACCGGGATATGGCCTTGTTCGCGATAATGGCCTATGAAGACGGATCAAAATTCGTTAATAAAATGTTCTCTTCATCCGATCTGAATACACGTTTAAAGGATGTGGTTGATATGGGATATACATCCTTCAACGTGAATTCGGATGATTATGGAATCTGTAATCGCTGGAAGATCATCGCATTTCAGGATGTGATGGTTCTCCCGACGGAGCATTTCAGTTGTACGATATTTGAGTGTGATGATAATATCGTGATCGCTTACCGGGGAACGAACGGGGAATTTATGGAATGGGTCGACAATATCCTCGGGTATGGCGTATCGGGTTATCATCTGGAAGAAGCATATGCATCTTCGGTCGCTAAAACCGTGGCAGAAATCTTCCCGTATAAGAAGATCTATATCACGGGACATTCTCTGGGCGGATACCTGTCGCAGATCGGAGCGGCCAGCATGATTGCCGACAGGGGTGTAACGCCGGAGAAGGTGGTATATTTTGACGGTATGGGTATGAATTTCCTGGATGCAACCGGAGTTATGAAATCGGCGATCTTCGGAGAGCGGTTTGCGGTCAGCGCGATTGCCCATACAACGTATGCGAATGCTCTGAAGAAATATGCGGAAAAGAAAGGAAGACTTCTCCTGTATCGTGTCAGGGGAGATGTGGTTTCTGCGCTGGGCAGCCATCTCGGAGAAACGAAGGAGCTGGATCCGCCGGAGGATTTTAAGAAGAAAATCCATGATGAGTCGCTTGATTTGGGAGTGGTGGTCAGTTTTGCTTCAACAACAGTCTTTTGGGCGGTAACCGGTGAAAATGTTCCGTATTACTATCTAAAATACGGATGCGAGAATATCCTGGCATATTTCAATATCACGCACCGTCCGGATCCGTTTATCAAACTGATTACACAAGGCTATCGGGGGAGCTGATCCCCGGGCACCAGAGAAAAGTGTTATGCATGTGATGATCGGCAGACGGTGTCTACCTTTCACGAACAAAGAACAGAGGTGTCTATGATGATAGAACAACTGAAATTAGGGGATAGTGTACAAAATAACATATCAACGGAGATGAGAAAATGAGAAAAAAAGCAGCTGCAATAATGATGACATTTGTTCTTCTGATTCTTTCCGGATGCGGGAAGGGTAATAAAGATAGAAAATCATTTCAGGATTGGATAACCGGAAAGACCACTGCAGAGCAGGAGGATACATCTGAAACTGGTGAAAAAGGAGATGTTGTTGCAGAGGGCACGGACTTAATGGGGGCAAAATGGTCGATTGGAGCAGATGGGACCATGACAGTCAAATGTGACAACGCTATTGAGAGTAATCTTAATGCCCGGGATTATCCGTGGCATGATTATGCGGATTCAGTAACATCACTTATGATTACAGGAGATATAACAAGGATCCCATCGTTGGCATTTTCCGACTTTTCAAACATGAAGTATTTGACGATGCCTGATTCAGTCAAGTATTTGGACATCAGTTGTTTTAAGAATTGCAGTGCTCTGGAGGAGATTAAACTTCCTTCAAATCTGGAATCCATGGACTTCTTCGTATTCTCAGGCTGTGATTCATTGAAAGAGGTTGTTATACCGGGAACATTGAAGGAAATCAGTAATTACGGCTTTGCATATTGTGAGTCTTTACGAAGGGTTGTTATTTCAGAAGGAGTTGAAAAAATCAATATTGATGCTTTCGACAGTTGTAGCTCGCTGACGGAATTATACCTTCCGCGTTCGCTCACATACATAGATCAGTATGCATTTCGTGGTACTCTGATTAAGGACCTCTATTATCAGGGGACGAAGGAAGAATTTGCAGCAATTACAATCATGAACGATAATGAGCCATTAAAGGCGGCGAACATTCATTATGAGGCTTCCGAAGAGGACATAACAGGTCAGACGGAGCAGAAGGACGGACCTTCCGGCGGGAATTCTGACGAGGCTTCTGTTGAAGGAACGGTGATCGTCGATCAGAACGGAGTTAAGGTTACGGTGGGAAATTTGGACTATAATGGGGAATATGGTCCGGAACTCAAGCTATTAATTGAGAACAATACCGGAAGAGGATTGTCAATTGATGCTATGGATGAATCGGTTAACGGGTGTATGGTTTCCACTTCCCTGAATGAGAAAGTTAATGCGGGAGAGAAAGCCGAAATCTCTATGACACTGCTAAACGACTTTTTAAACGATTATGGAATCTGATTTGATCAGGATTCGGACCTCTGAAGATGATATTGTTCAGACGGTAGTTGATTCAGGGGAAGTACTATACGATAAAAACGGGATCAAAATAGTGAGACAGAGTTTCTATGACGATGGTATGCTGAATCCATATTGGAAAATATATATCGAAAATAATACGGATAAAAACATTAATATTGAAACAAGTGAGGTAGTCGTGAACGGTACTCCTGTTGATGCAGTTATGGTCGGACATGCAGCACCGAGGAAAAAAGACGTTGTATGGCTTTCATTGGTTCGTTCATCACTTGAAGAAAAAGGGATATCATCATTTGACACCGCTACGGTTACTTTTGAAATAATCGATAGAAATGGGTGGACCACAATTGAATTTACAGAACCTTTATCTATCAGTTTTTAGTTCGCAGATTACAGGATAGCATCGAGGTGATTTGCATGCGTCGATTTATTCGCAAAAATCCATACACATTCGTCTTCGGGCTCCTGTCCCTGTTCATGTTTGGCGTTACGATCCTTTTTATCACGCAGGCACTGACCTCGGAGCATATGAACTATTCCTTTCGGATGATCGGGTACGGCGGAACCTTTAACCAGCGCGGCATGGGTACAGACCGCTGGCCGATCTCTCCGTACTGGGTGATGCAGCTTCTGGGGATTGCGGGAATGAGTGTCCTCTGTACCTTGCGGCGGAAGGAAGTGGAGATCCGTGTGTGGCAGGCGGTGCTTACCGGAATCCTTCTGGCCATATTCGGATTTATCGGAGCCAAGCTTCTGTATATCCTGGAAAATGTAGAAAAGGTTCTGGATCAGGGGTTGGATCTGGGAGGCGTTTCCTTCTTCGGAACGGTCTTCTTCATGCCCCTGGTGATCCCGCTGATCCGGAGGATCCTCCGCATTCATTCTGAAGACTATATGGATTTCTGTACACCCGCAGGACTCCTGATGCTGTCATTTATCCGGATCGGGTGCTTCCTGAAGGGCTGCTGTCATGGGATCACCATATGGGTTGACGGAAAACCGTTTACCTATCCGGTGCAGCTGATCGAGTGTATGCTAGATCTGGCACTGCTCAGTATCCTTCTTTCGGAAAAGGTTCGTAACCGGTTCCGAGGATATCTTTACGTCCTCTTCATGGGCGGGTACGGCCTGATTCGGTTTGTACTGGAATTCTTCCGGGATACGAATAAGGACAGGAATCTGATCACGGATCTCACGGGCTGGACCTTCGGGGAAGAGAACAGCTTCGGACCCCACATTTCCGACGGGCAGATGTTCTCCGTACTCTGTATCCTGATCGCAGTCTTAATACTCCTGCTTCGAGGTCGAAGGAAGAAGGACAATCCGGATTAACATATTTCAGATAGCCGAAAGCGAGATGCGTATTATTTTGATAGCCGGAAGGAAGATGAGTATTCTTATAGATGGCCGGAAGGAAGAAGAGTATTCGCCGGAGTGTCCGGAACGGAGATCTGATTGCGTCATAGATACTGTATTCCGATTTTTATCGTGGAAGATACAATTATTACACGAATTGTTGTAAAAATGTCGTTACTCCACATTCCCCGCCGCACACGCGTTATTATAAGTCCAGAACAAAACAAAAAAAACCCCTTACGATAGAACCTGCATGAGAGGAGAAGATTATGGATTTAAGAAAATGCGTATGTGGAAAAATCTATGATGCCGAAAGAGGAAAATTGTGTCCGTTCTGCAAAGAAAGAATGGAAGAAATGATGCCAAAAAGGACTGCATATGTTAAAATAATGTATAAGGACGGAATGGCAGAACGGTATGATCTGATCCCCGGAACGGAATATGCGGTGGGAAGAAGTAAAGCCGTTTGCCAGATCGCGGTTCGTGATCAGTTCACCGATGTAAGTCGCGTGCATTGTGCGATCAAGACCTTCGAAGACATGAGCGGTATCGGCAAGATCGTAAAGATCCGGGATCTGTCCAATAACGGGATCGCAGCGCTCAACAGGAACGCGAAACCCTCGATCCGGAAGATCAACAAGGAGAGTATGGTGGAGCTTCGGTCGGAAGCGGACAAATACTATTTCTTGCTGGGAGGGAAAAATGTTGCGATTGAGATCGGCATGAATAAATGAGTTTTGTGATTGCTGATCCTGATAAAAATGTCGTTCTGAGGCCGACAGGCTGAGGAATCCTTACAGAACATGACGCAACAATAAAATATCATACAAGCAATCATCCGTATCCGAACGAAGAAAAAGAAAAAAAAGGTAGGAACGCGATGATTGCTTTTGGTGCGGGAGTGCGAAGTGAAGGAACGAACGTTGAACGAAAGAGCTAAGATGAAGGGATTCTTCGGCTGACACCGCAGAATTACAAGATGATGTCGAGTGGAGTTTTAGTGTGTCATCCTGAGCGAAGCGAAGGATCTGACATCAGGATTCAGGTTCGAAAGGTCGGAAATATGATGGGGAAGATAATCGGAACGATCAAAAAAGGATTTATAACTACGTTGCTGGGGATGGGAGGTATCCATCTGTTATCTGCAGGGGTCTTTGCTGCGGAACCGGTACATATCGATGAGGATACATTTCCGGATGAGAAGTTTCGGACCTACATCAGCACCAGCTTTGATAAGGATAAAGACGGGTACCTCAGTACCGAAGAGATCGAAGCTGTCACGGAGATCAAGGTGACCAGCAAGAGTATCTATGATCTGAAAGGAATTGAACTCTTCCCGGAACTGGAGGTTCTGGAGGCGAATACGAATTACTTCTCCACGATCGATGTCAGCCGGAATCCGAAACTTCGGGATCTGCAGTGCGGGATCGGGAATCTGGAGTCACTGGATGTATCAAAG
>JAFRWY010000009.1 GCA_017437905.1 Eubacterium sp. | reverse complement strand
TAGGTGTTGATAGGAGCAGCATTCGGGATTGGCGTACCCTATATCTTTCAGATGGTCCCTCTGCCCTCATGGTTCAATCCAATAACAAAACCTATTCTAAGGAGTTAAAACTTCAGGCTGTTCAAGAGTATCTTGATGGAAAATCAAGCCAGCAAGACATTGTTAAAAAATATCATTTGCGGAGTTCCAGTCAGTTACGCAACTGGATAAAGGTATATACTACTCATGGAGAGATCAAATCACGCACAAGCGGAGGAGGCAGCTACATGAGGAAAGCCAGAATTACAACACCGGAAGAAAGACTTGCTATCGTCCAGGACTGCCTGGCTAACGATAAGAACTATGGCGCAATGGCATTGAAATACCAGTGCTCATACCAGCAGGTGCGAAACTGGGTAAAACGGTATGAGAAAATGGGCTCTGCCGGTCTGGAGGATCGTCGAGGCCATCGTGTAGGCACTATGCCCAGCCGCACCCCTGAAGAGGAAATGCGGGACAGGATCGCAGAACTGGAGAGGCGCAACCGTGATCTGCAGATGGAGAATGACCTGCTAAAAAAAGTCAGAGAGTTAGAGATGAAGGATCGCTATCTCTGACTCGCCATCTTTATAAGTACCAGGCGATCCGGGAACTCTCAGAAGAGAGGCATTATCCAGTAGAACGGCTCTGTGGTTATCTTCATGTCCCACGCTCAGCGTATTATAGATGGTTGAAAAATCCGGAAAGCATAAGCGAGAAGAAAAACCAGAAGATCTCCGAAAAAATCAAGAAGATCCACGAAGACCATCCTGATATGGGATACAGAAGGATCCGCGATGAACTGGACAGAAGATATGATACAAATGTCAATGACAAGCGCGTCCTTCGTTTATGTCGTAAAAGCCACATTCAGTCTACTATAAAGTGGAAGCCAAAGAGTTGTACAAGAGCGGCGAATGATCCTGCACATATCGCCAGAAATTACCTGAACCGGGACTTTCATGCGGATTCGCCAAATGAAAAATGGCTGACCGATGTGACAGAATTCAAGTATTATGTCGGCATCGTGGTTCATAAAGTATACCTGAGTGCCATTCTGGATCTTTACGACCGCCGGATCGTGGCTTTTCGGATCAGTGATCATAACGATAACCCACTGGTGATGAATACCTTTGATGAAGCTGTTCGTCTGGAGCCGGATGCGCACCCTCTGTTCCATTCAGACCGTGGATTTCAATATACCAGTAAGCAGTTCAGCACAAGACTGAAGGAACACCATATGAAGCAGAGCATGTCCAGGGTAGCCCATTGTATCGACAACGGGCCGATGGAAGGTTTCTGGGGCATTTTGAAACGTGAGAGGTATTATGGAAGACGTTTTACGTCACGGGAAGCACTTGTCGAAATGATTACGAAATATATCCACTACTACAATAGTGAACGGATCCAGAGAAAGCTTCATCGGATGACCCCGATGGAATATCATGCAGCATTTGCAGTAGCAGCATAAAGAATACCGCCAGCTGATTCATTCCTCAACTGACGGTATCCAATCACTTATTGTTTTTCACTGTCCCCTTGACGGGTAGCACACCAACCGCGGCGGCAGCTCCTTAGACTATCTGTTTTATTCAGTTGTACACCGGTTGATCTCCGGATTACTTTTTCTTCAGGAACTCCGGAATGTTAAGGGTGGTGGAAGCCGGAGTCTTCCGGGGAGTGTAGGGCTCTTCCACGGTCTCCGCGGGAGCCGGGTCCGGAGTCTCTGCCGGAACCTTGTGCACCACGGGAGTGCGGGATATCGGAGGAACATTGAGCTTCGGAACGGAAGGAGTTGCCGGAACCGTCGGGATTGCCGGTTTTACGGGCTTTACCGGAACAGGATCGGCTTCCTTCTTCTCGCCGCCCGGGCCGCTCACATCATCCAGACCGGTGGCGATAACCGTGATGGTCACTTCATCCTGGGCATTCTGGTCGTACATGGAACCGAAAATAATGTTCGCTTCTTCTCCGGCCAGCTCCTGTACATAGGAAGCTGCTTCGTTGACCTCGATCAGGCCGATGTCGCCGGAGATATTGATCAGCACATGGGACGCGCCTTCAATGGTGGTCTCAAGAAGCGGGCTGGTAACGGCCTGCTTAACCGCCTCCATCGCCTTGTCATCGCCCTTGGCGTGACCGATACCGATATGGGCAATGCCCTTGTCAATCATGGCGGTCTGCACATCGGCGAAGTCCAGGTTAATCAGGGCCGGAACATTGATCAGATCGGTGATGCCCTGTACCGCCTGCTGCAGTACCTCATCCGCCTTTTTCAGGGCATCCGGAAGGGTTGTCCTGCGGTCCGTGATCTCTAAGAGCTTATCGTTAGGGATAACAATGAGGGTATCCACGCTGGATTTCAGGTTCTCGATTCCCCTGAGAGCGTTCATCATCCGGGTCTTTCCCTCGAACCGGAAGGGCTTCGTCACCACGCCGACCGTAAGAATATCCATGTCCTTGGCAATACGGGCAATCACGGGTGCGGCTCCGGTACCGGTTCCGCCTCCCATTCCGCAGGTAACAAATACCATATCCGCGCCCTTGAGAGCCTCGCTGATTTCGTCCTGGCTCTCCTCGGCTGCCTTCTGC
>JAFRWY010000008.1 GCA_017437905.1 Eubacterium sp. | reverse complement strand
CCAAGCTGGAGATCGGCTCGGTCATGACCCGGAAACAGGATCTGGCCTATGAGGTCCGGGGCAAGAACGTCCTCAGCGGACTGCCGGTACGTCTGGAGGTCACTGCAAATGAGACCGTGGAGGCCTTTCAGGAGCAGACCAACCAGATCATCACGGCGATCACGGGAATCCTGGAAATCGCACCGGCGGAGCTTGTGTCGGACGTGGCCAAGGAAGGAATCCTGCTCTCCGGGGGAGGCAGCCTGCTCTACGGCATGTCCCGACTGATCCAGGAGAAGACCGGTGTCACTGTCATGCCCAGTGATGAACCGGAGAATGTGGTGGCTGCCGGTGCGGGTATGGCCGGAGAGTACATCATGATCCAGGACGAGGACAAGAGAGAGGGCTGACGATGTGCGGAGAGCCGGAAAGCCGGCGGACAGAAGGACACTGGGACAGACAGGAAGAGACAGGAAGAGTTGCGAAAGAAGTGATTGCGGGAGTGACCCGCATATGCTATAATGTTATGGCTTGACTTTGGGCGCATCCGTCCTTAGGAAGGGCGGTTAAATAAAAAACGAAATGGAGGATTCATTTATGGCAAAGAAGGTTGTCCTGGCAGGTGCATGCCGTACAGCAATCGGAACAATGGGAGGAACGCTCAGCACGACTCCTGCAGCAGATCTCGGTGCTATCGTGATCAAGGAGGCTCTCTCCAGAGCCGGAGTTGATCCTGCAGCAGTAGATCAGGTTTATATGGGTTGTGTTATCCAGGCAGGTCAGGGCCAGAATGTGGCTCGTCAGGCATCCATCAAGGCTGGTCTTCCGATTGAGGTTCCGGCAGTTACCGTGAATGTAGTTTGCGGTTCCGGTCTGAACTGTGTAAATATGGCTGCGCAGATGATCCAGGCAGGAGATGCCGATATCGTCGTAGCAGGTGGTATGGAGAACATGTCCATGGCTCCCTACGCAGTTATGCAGGGACGTTACGGTTATCGTATGAACGACGGCAAGCTCGTTGATACCATGATCAAGGATGCTCTGTGGGATGCATTCAATGATTATCACATGATCAAGACCGCTGACAACATTGCAGAGCAGTGGGGTCTGACACGGGAAGAGCTGGATGAGTTCTCTGCTAAGAGCCAGAACAAGGCTTGTGCAGCAAGAGCAAACGGCGAGTTCAAGCGGGAGATCGTTCCGGTAGAAGTTAAGAAGAAGAAAGAAACAATCATTTTTGATACAGATGAGGGTCCGCGTGAAGGCTCCACTCCGGAAGTTCTGGCACGTCTTCGCCCCATCAATCCGAACGGATTCGTAACAGCAGGCAACGCTTCCGGTATCAATGACGGTGCGGCTGCCCTCGTTGTTATGTCAGAGGAAAAGGCTAAAGAGCTGGGCGTTAAGCCCATGGCTACCTTCGTAGCAGGTGCTCTTGCAGGCGTTGATCCTTCCATCATGGGCATCGGCCCGGTTGCTGCTACCAGGAAGGTTATGGCAAAGACCGGATACAAGATCGAGGACTTCGATGTCATCGAGGCAAATGAGGCATTTGCAGCTCAGTCCGTAGCAGTCGGCAAGGATCTTGGTATCGATGTTGACAAGCAGTTGAATCCCCGTGGCGGTGCCATCGCACTGGGTCACCCGGTAGGCGCTTCCGGAGCACGTATCCTGGTAACTCTGCTTCATGAGATGGAGGATAAGGACCTGAAGAAGGGTCTGGCTACCCTCTGCATCGGCGGCGGTATGGGATGCGCAACCATCGTTGAGAGAGACTAATCCCGTTGTCATCCTGAGCTGCGGGCAGAAGGAGACGGAAACCGGGTGTCATCCTGAGCCGCGGGCAGCAGGAGACGGAAACCGGGTGTCATCCTGAGGAGCCGCAGGCGACGAAGGATCTTTACAGAAGGAGATAGATATGGCATTTGTAACATATAAGGAAAAAGGTTATGTAGCAGTTGTTACCATCAACCGTCCGAAGGCTCTGAACGCGCTGAACAGCCAGGTTCTGGATGCACTGGATCAGGTGTTCTCCATCATTGACACGGACAAGATCCGCGCGGTAGTTCTGACCGGCGCAGGACAGAAGTCCTTTGTGGCAGGCGCGGATATCGGCGAGATGTCTTCCCTGACACAGAAGCAGGGTGAAGCTTTCGGTAAGAAGGGAAATGATGTATTCCGTATGATCGAGAACTTCCCGGTTCCGGTCATTGCAGCAGTAAACGGATTTGCTCTCGGCGGCGGAAATGAGCTGGCCATGAGCTGCGATATCCGTATCTGCTCCGAGAATGCGATCTTCGGGCAGCCGGAGGTTGGTCTCGGTATCACACCGGGCTTTGGCGGAACCCAGCGTCTGGCACGTCTGGTAGGCGCAGGCATCGCAAAGCAGCTGATCTACACAGCTAAGAATATCAAGGCTGACGAGGCTTACCGGATCGGTCTTGTAAATGCAGTATATCCGCAGGAGAACCTGATGGATGAAGCGATGAAGATGGCTGAGACCATTGCGGCTCAGGCTCCGATCGCAGTCCGCAACTGCAAGCAGGCCATCAACGAAGGCCTGGACGAGGAAGATATGGATAAGGCAATCCGTGTTGAGGAGCGTCTCTTCGGAGCATGCTTCGAGACCGAGGATCAGCTGTCCGCTATGGCAAACTTCCTTGAGAAGGACAAAGAGAAGAAGCTGAAGGTAGTTCCCTTCAACAATAAATAATAAGTGATTTACGGTGTCCTCTGCCCCGAATTCCGGGGCGGAGGATTCTGTGTGTCATTCATTGGTGAGCAGAAGACTGAAAAATGTTCATATGGATGAAGCAGAGAGGGCCGTAATTCCGGCGCAAGCTGTCCCGGGGCCACCGGGGTATATCAATCGTACGAAGCAGGGCGAAAGCCCTAAATCAATAATTATATGCAGGAGGATGCACATATGGTAGTAGGTGTTGTTGGCGCAGGAACCATGGGTTCCGGTATCGCACAGGCTTTCGCAATGACAGACGGTTATGAAGTACGTCTTTGCGACATCAAGCAGGAATTCGCAGATGGCGGCAAGGCCAAGATCGAGAAGAACATGAAGTTCCTGGTTGGTAAAGAGAAGATCACACAGGAGAAGGCAGATGAGGTTCTCGGCAAGGTTAAGACCGGCCTTAAGGATATCTGCAGTGACTGTGATCTGGTCATCGAGGTTTGCCCCGAGGTTATGGCTATCAAGAAGGATACATTTAAGGAACTGCAGGGAATCGTTCCGGCAGGCTGCATCTTTGCTTCCAATACATCCTCTCTGTCCATCACTGAGATCGGTGCAGGACTTGACCGTCCGCTGATCGGTATGCATTTCTTCAATCCGGCAGATCGTATGAAGCTGGTTGAGGTTATCGCAGGCGGAAATACACCGGATGATCTGGTAGAGACCATCAAGAAGATCGCTACCGACATCGGTAAGACACCGGTACAGGTTGCTGAGGCTCCGGGCTTCGTTGTTAACCGCATCCTGATCCCGATGATCAATGAGGCTGTAGGCATCTACGCTGAGGGCATCGCATCCGTAGAGGATATCGATACCGCTATGATGCTGGGTGCTTCCCACCCGATGGGACCCCTTGCTCTGGGCGACCTGGTAGGTCTGGACATCGTTCTGGCTATCATGGAAGTACTTCAGGCAGAGACCGGCGATTCCAAGTATCGTCCGCACCCGCTGCTTCGCAAGATGGTTCGTGCAGGCAAGCTTGGCCGCAAGACCGGTGTAGGTTTCTATGACTACTCTAAAAAATGAAATATTACTAACATATAAGTTTTAAATGGAGGACAAAATTCATGGATTTTTCTTTAGACAAGAAGCATGAAATGGCGAGAACCCTGTTCCATGACTTTGCAGAAGCAGAAGCAAAGCCGCTGGCACAGGAGATCGATGAGCAGCACAGATTCCCGCGTGAGACCGTTGACAAGATGGCTCAGTACGGTTTCCTCGGAATTCCGGTTCCGAAGGAGTATGGCGGACAGGGTTGTGATATCCTGACCTACGTTATGTGCGTTGAGGAGCTTTCCAAGGTTTGTGGTACCACAGGCGTTATCGTATCCGCACACACATCTCTGTGTGTAGATCCGATCCGGACCTACGGTACGGAAGAGCAGAAGCAGAAGTATCTGCCGGATCTGGCTTCCGGTAAGAAGCTGGGTGCATTTGGTCTGACCGAGCCCGGCGCTGGTACCGACGCACAGGGACAGCAGACCAAGGCGGTTCTGGATGAGGCAACAGGCGAGTGGATCCTGAACGGTTCCAAGTGCTTCATCACAAACGGTAAGGAAGCAGACGTTTATATCGTCATCGCTGTTACCGGTGTGGTTGAGAAGCGCGGCAAGAAGATGAAGGAGATCTCTGCATTTATCGTAGAGAAGGGTACACCGGGCTTCACCTTCGGTACGAAGGAGAACAAGATGGGTATCTGCGGTTCTTCCACCTACGAGCTGATTTTCTCTGATTGCCGTATCCCGAAGGATGCGCTTCTGGGTCAGAAGGGCAAGGGCTTCAATATCGCCATGCATACACTGGACGGCGGACGTATCGGTATCGCCGCACAGGCACTTGGTATCGCTGAGGGCGCTCTGGAGCGCACCATCAACTACACCAAGGAAAGAAAGCAGTTCGGCCGTTCCATCGCTCAGTTCCAGAACACACAGTTCCAGCTGGCAGATATGGCAACCAAGGTTGAGGCTGCAAAGAATCTGGTTTACAAGGCAGCTATGACCAAGGACCAGTATACAAAGGATCACACAACCTCCTACAGTGTTGAGGCTGCTATGGCTAAGCTTAATGCAGCAGAGGTTGCTATGGAAGTAACAACCAAGGCCGTACAGCTCCACGGTGGTTACGGATATATCCGTGAGTACGAAGTAGAGCGTATGATGCGTGACGCTAAGATCACAGAGATCTACGAAGGAACCTCCGAGGTTCAGCGTATGGTCATCTCTGCAAATCTGTTAAAGTAAGGAGGGTACGAACGTGAAAGTTGTTGTATGTGTAAAGCAGGTACCTGATACAAAAGGCGGAGTTAAGTTTAAGCCGGACGGAACACTGGACCGCGGCGCTATGCTGACCATCATGAACCCCGATGACAAGGCAGGTCTTGAGGCTGCACTTCGTCTGAAGGATCAGTACGGTGCAGAAGTAACTGTAGTAACCATGGGTCTTCCGAAGGCAGAGGAAGTTCTTCGTGAGGCGATCGCCATGGGCGCAGATAAGGGTATCCTTGTAACCGACCGTGTACTCGGCGGTGCTGATACCTGGGCAACCTCCCAGACTCTGGCAGGTGCCATCCGGAATCTTGAGTATGATCTGATCATCACAGGCCGTCAGGCAATCGACGGTGATACCGCTCAGGTAGGTCCGCAGATCTCCGAGCACCTCGGTATCCCGGTAATCTCCTATGCTGAGGAGATCAAGATCGATGGCGACAGCGTGATCGTAAAGCGTCAGTATGATGACAGATATCACATGCTGAAGGCCAAGATGCCGTGCCTCATTACCGCTCTTTCCGAGTTAAATGAGCCGCGTTACATGACACCGGGCGGAATCTTCGATGCATATGATGCAGAGATCACCGTTTGGGGCAGAGCGAACTTAGTTGACGTTGAGGATTCCAACCTGGGTCTGAAGGGTTCACCGACACAGATCGCCAAGGCTTCCGACAAGGTACGGAAGGGTGCAGGCGAGAAGGTTACCCTGGATACACCGGATGAGTCCGCTGACTACATCGTTTCCAAGCTTAAGCAAAAGTTCGTTATCTAATCGAAGGAGGGTAATTCAAAATGGCATTAGAAGAAT
>JAFRWY010000051.1 GCA_017437905.1 Eubacterium sp. | reverse complement strand
CATGGTTAGTCTGTTCCCACATCCGGCTTCCTTCAGATTCCGCCTCGCGGCGGACACCCTTGCCTTCGGCTGTATCCTTCCCACTACCGGGCGGATTCGGGACTTTCACCCGTTAGAAACGTGCGCCGCCAGGCGCACAACAAAAAAAGGTGTACCGATTCCTGCGGTACACCTTTCTTTCATTCTTTCGTTTTTATTCCGGCCCGCTACTCTTCTTCCTTTGCGGAGTTCCCCAGCATATTCAGGGAAACGTGCAGGTTCAGTGCTGCACATACCAGTGCGGCAAGGGCCAGCCATAATACACAAAGGTCTTTGATGAAAACCTTTTTTCCTTTTTCATAAAAGGTCTCCTTTCAGCAAAGTACGTTATACAGACCTATGGATCTTTTACTTGAAGTAGCGATCCAAAAGACCCTGGAAGCCCTTTCCGTGTCTTGCCTCGTCCCTTGCGATTTCATGGACGATATCGTGGATTGCATCCAGATTCAGTTCCTTCGCCTTCTTGGCAAGCTTTGTACGGCCTTCGGTTGCACCATACTCCGCATCTGCCCGAAGTTCCAGATTCTTCTTTGTGGAATCCGTAACAACCTCTCCCAGAAGCTCTGCAAAATGAGCTGCGTGCCATGCTTCCTCGATGGCTGCCTTCTCAAAGAATGCGCCAATCTCCGGATAACCTTCACGGATCGCAACGCGGCTCATGGCAAGATACATACCAACCTCACAACACTCGCCGTTGAACATCTCACGGAGTCCGTCCTTGATCTCATCCGGTGCACTGTCTGCAACACCTACCACATGCTCTGCTGCCCATGCCTTCCCCTCTTCCACTTTATTGAACTTGGAAGCCGGTGCGTGACAGATCGGGCACTCCTCCGGTGCAGCATCCCCTTCATACACATAACCACATACTGTACATACAAACTTCATCCCAGGTAACCTCCTTCTTGATTTGACTGTTTCAAAGTCTGACTAGATTTTACCATGACCGCATAGGACGGTCAATTCATTTTCACGGAACATATGAAATTATGCCGGGTCCTCCGTATCCGATGCTCCGGTGTCGGTACTGTCCAGTTCATAGTAGAAAACCACACCGTCCTCTGCATTGTAGACACCGTAATCCTGATTGTGGGACTTCTGGATCGCTTCCACGATGGAAAGACCGATGCCGGATCCGCCGTAGGTACGGGTACGGGCCGCGTCCACCTTGTAGAACTTGACAAATACCTTGGAAAGCGCTTCCTCGCTGAGAGTGGAACCCTGATTGTAGACAGATACCCTGACGACCTTCTTTCCGGGATCACTCTCCGAAGTCCGCTCTTCCACCGTGACACGTATCTCTCCGCCCTCATCCACATAGTGGATCGCATTTGACAGATAATTCGTGAAAACCTCCGACATTTTAAATGCATCCGCCCAGACGTAAACCGGTTTATCTCCGGGAGCGGTAAGTCGTACCTTCTTCTGCTCCATGGGCAGACGGTTGGCCAGAAGGATGCCGTGGATCTGCTCCATAAGATCGAACCGGACGATATTCAGCGGTGTATTACCGAATTCCAGTTCATTCAGGTTCAGCAGCTGCATGATCAGCGTATTCATCTTCGCCGACTCGTCCATGATCACGTCACAGTAAAATTCACGGCTCTCCGGATCGTCATTTACCGTATCCTTCAGGCCCTCCGCATAGCCCTGGATCAGCGCCAGCGGTGTCTTTAATTCATGGGAAACATGGGACAGGAATTCGGAGCGCATTTCCTCGATCCGTTCCTTTTCCTGGATATCCCGGGCAAGGGTTGCATTTGCGGATTTCAGTTCGGAAACCGTAGCCTCCAGCTTCGCGGACATTTCATTCATGCTGTGACCCAGTTCACCGATCTCGTCGGAACGGTCCTCCGGTGCCTTTACTTCAAAATCCAGCTTCGACATCCGCCGGGCCGCGTGGGACATCCGGATGATCGGCCTGGTCAGAGTTCCGGAGATCACCAGCACGATACTTGCCTCGAAGGACAGGATCACCACGGCAACGATCAGAAACAGCCGGGTGGAAAAAAGGATACTGGAATTCAGCTGTTCCATGGGCCGTTCCAGAATGATGATATTATCGTTATCCAAAAGGCCGATCAGATCATAGCTGTTTCCGTGATACTGGAATTTGTACTTTTTCGAGGACTCCTTCAGAGACTCAAAATCCACCAGATCGATCAGTTCCTGCAGGGATCTTGCGGTTTTGTCGGATACCACCACGGAGGAATAAAGCTCGGAATTCTTGTAATCCACAATAAAAATCGTCGCATTGGACGGATTCTCTACATTTCCGTAAAGTTCCTCTGCGGCGATCACAAATGGGCGCGGTGAACCGGATGCATCCAGGAACAACTGATTACAGGACTCATAGGTTGTAATCAGGTTGCTCCGTGCATCCAGGATATAAAAGCTCTTTGTTAAATTGTTGCTCAGGATCCAGGCGGCAAAGATCGCTACAACCGTGGTCAGGAGTACGAGTATGACCAGTCTGAATCTCAGAGAATGCCGGAACCCCGGGACACCTCTCCATTCCTTCATTCGGTTACCTCAAACTTGTAGCCCAGTGCCCAGATGGTTTTGATATACTCTCCCTTCGGCCCCAGTTTGGCACGAAGCTTCTTCACATGGGTATCGATGGTACGGGCATCTCCGAAATAGTCATAATTCCATACGGAATTAAGGATCTTCTCTCTGGAGAGCGCAATGCCCTGGTTATCAAGAAAATAATTCAGAAGTTCAAATTCCTTGAAGGACAGTTCCACCAGTTCCCCGTCCACGGTTACGCTGTGGGCGGAAGTGTCCAGCACGATCCCACCTGCGGAAATGGTCTTCGCGCCTTCTTCCTGAACGGTACGACGAAGGATCGCACTGACTCTCGCCATCAGAACTCTCGGGCTGAAGGGCTTGGTGATATACTCATCCACTCCGAGTGCAAAGCCCCTGAGTTCATCCTTCTCCTCGGACTTCGCGGTAAGAAGGATGATGGGTACCTGGGAAACCTTCCGGATCTCCTCGCAGGCCTCGTAGCCGTCCATTTTCGGCATCATCACATCCATGATGATGAGCGAGATATCCTTTGACTGCAGGAAAATGGTCAGCGCCTCTTCTCCGTCAGCCGCTTCCACAACCATATAGCCGTCCTTTGAAAGGAAGTCCCTGACGAGCTTCCGCATACGCGGCTCGTCATCAACGATCATAACCTTCGTATCACTCATAGTCGCACGCCCCCTTTTATTTGCCTGCGTCCTCCAATATTATACTGTTCTGCTCACACAATGTCTTCAGATTGTCATTGTATTCCTGCAGCTTCGTCCTGGAGGCTTCCACCTTCGCCTGTGCCTTATCCAGGATGGTACTGTCCGCATTTTTGATCGCATCCACCACCAGCTGGATCGCATCCCTCTGCAGCTCGGCGCTTTCCAGGTAAAGGTTCTTCAGGGTCGTCACTTCATCGTTGGAAGTCTTCAGTCCCTTCAGATTCGAAAGATAGGTCTCATATTTCGGAAGTGCTTCCTGGGACAGTGTCGTCATCCATTTGTCGGAATCCTTCTCGCCGCCCTCATTGAAATAGTCGTTATACAGCTGGACCGCACGGTCACGGTCTCCCGAAATGCTGGGAAGGCTCTCTCCCACAAATGTAAGGATCTCCTTCTGCAGGGGGATCTTCGCTTCGGTGGTTGCCGTCTCGGAGGATACAGCCCCCTCTCCCGTCTCGGCAGACTCCGAACCGCAGGCTGTAACACCCAGACTGAGGCAGATTCCCAATGCCAGCACTATGATTTTCTTCTTCATGTTGATCACTCCTTAGCTTCGTACATGAGATATTTCCCGTAGCCTTTGTACCATGCTCTTGCTTCGCAAGATCATGCCCGGATGCCTTCGGCATCCGCGTCGCCGCTTCGCGTCGGTATCCCTCGCTTCGCTCGGGACTCACGGGGCCCTCCCTCACTTCGTTCGGGCAATCCCGT
>JAFRWY010000050.1 GCA_017437905.1 Eubacterium sp. | reverse complement strand
GTTTCGGGGATATACTGTCCCCCGTGAATGCCGAAACGTCCGTTTGGATTCGTCATAACTCAGGTCTCCTTACATTTTCTACAAATAACTCCATCTTCTTCGGGTCTTTCCGCCCGTTTGTCTCTATCCCGGAACTCACATCCACTGCAAAGGGATGCAGTATTCTGATCGCATCCCGGACATTTTCGGGATCCAGTCCGCCGGCCAGGAAATAAGGCCGCTGAAAATCCTTCAGCAGTTCCCAGTTGAATTTTGTCCCGGTTCCTCCGTTCCCGGAGTCCAGCAGGATATAATCCGCTTCGCTTTTTGCAGCCGCTAAAAGATCCGCCTCCGAATCGATCCGGAAGGCCTGGATGATGGAATGATCCGTCATTTCACGCAGTTTTCTTACATACTCCGTATCTTCTCCTCCGTGCAGCTGCGCGATGTCGATGGTGCCTGCATGAAGCAGGTTGGCGATCCGTTCCGGGTCATCCCGGACAAAGACGCCCACCTTGAAGATACCCGGCTGCAGCTGGGACTTCAGCAGTTCCGCCTGTCGTTCCGATATTCTTCTCTTACTGTTCTCCGCAAATACAAATCCCACGAAATCAGGCCGGAGAAGATTGACTTCTTCCACATCCTCCGTGGTCCGAAGACCGCAGAACTTGATCTTGGTGCTGCTTTCGATATAACTTTCCATCATAGTGTATCACCTGCTTTCTTATCTGCCGGAATGCTCCCCGGCATCCGCGACACCGCTTCGCGGCGGTATCCTCCGATCCGCCCGGAACCATAGGATTCCCCGCACTTCCACACATGCGATCCTACGGCTATTGTAACACACTCACATGATTCTGTGGTCTCCTTTTAGTTCTGCCAGCCGTTTTTTCTTATCCACGGCACGCATCAGCGCCTCGCCCACCAGCACCGCATCCACGCCGCTCTCCCGGAGCAGCCGGACATCCTCCGGTGTGCTGACACCGCTTTCCGAAACGAAGATCACATGCTCCGGCACCAGTTCCCGAAGCCGGCGGCTGTTCCCGGTATCCACGGTAAAATCCTTCAGGTTCCGGTTATTTACGCCGAGGATCTTTGCCCCTGCCCGGAGTGCCATCTCAATCTCCGCCTCATCATGGGTCTCCACCAGAACGGACAGGCCCAGATCCGTGGCTATCCCGTGGTACTCCGCCAGCTGATCCTCCGAAAGGATCGAGCAGATGAGAAGTACCGCAGATGCCCCGAGGACCTTTGCCTCGTAGATCATATACGGATCTACCGTAAAGTCCTTCCTGAGACATGGAATGCTTACCGCCTCCGCGATCTCCTTCAGGTATGCATTATTTCCCAGGAACCATTTCGGCTCCGTAAGTACCGAGATCGCATCCGCTCCGGCAGCCTCATATTCCTTCGCTATGGAAAGATACGGGAAGTCCGGGGCGATCAGCCCCTTAGAAGGGGATGCCTTCTTGCATTCGCAGATAAAGGATATGCCTTCTTTCCTCAGTGCCTCTTCAAAAGGGAAAGCTCCCGTTGTCTTACTCTCCGGCAAATCCTTCGCCCTTTGTATCATTTCCTCCGTGGAAATATACTGCTTTGCCGCTTCCACGCGTTCTCTTGCATGGTCTGCCAGCTGATCCAGAATCGTCATCCTGTCTCTCCTCTCTTCTGTACGTTCCGAGGATCCTTCACCCCGCAGCGGATGTTACTCCTCTTCGGGACGGTTGCTCACATCGATCAGTTTGCTGAGCACCTGCAGTGCCCTGCCGGAATCGATCAGCTCGGCTGCAAGCCTGATACCGTCCTCCATGGTCTCTGCCTTGCCTGCAATATACAGGGATGCGCCTGCATTCATCAGGACCGCGTCTCTCTTCGGACCCTTCTCACCGCTCAGGATCCCGATGGTGATCTTCGCATTTTCTTCCGGAGTGCTTCCCTCCAGATCCTTCTTGGAGCAGCGGGTGAAGCCGAACTGTTCCGGTGTGATCACGGTCGTACGGAACCATCCGTCACGGATCTCGCAGACCTTCGTCGGAGAGGACATGGAGATCTCATCCAGCTTGTCCAGACCGTAAACCACCATACCCCGCTTTACGCCCAGACTCACCAGAACCTGTGCCAGGGGCTCCACCAGATACTCGTCATAGACACCCAGCAGCCGCATGGAGGGCGTTCCCGGATTGGTCAGAGGCCCGAGGATATTGAATACCGTACGGAAGCCCAGCTCCTTCCGGATCGCACCCACGTATTTCATGGAGGTATGATATTTCTGTGCGAAGAAGAAGCACATGCCCGCCTCATTCAGAAGTTCCACGCAACGCTTCGGGCTCTGCTGGATGTTCACACCCAGAGCCTCAAGACAGTCAGCGGTGCCGCATTTGGAGGATGCTGCACGGTTTCCGTGCTTCGCCACCTTTACGCCGCCGGCAGCTGCCACCAGCGCGGAGGTTGTGGAAATGTTGAAGGTATGCGCATTGTCTCCGCCTGTACCCACGATCTCGAAGATCTCCATACCGGTCTCCACCTTGGTTGCGTGATCACGCATGGCTGCTGCACAGCCTGCGATCTCGTCCGTGGTCTCCGCACGTGCGCTCTTTGTGGAAAGTGCGGACAGAAATGCCGCGTTCTGTGTCGGGCTTGTCTCGCCGCTCATGATCTCATTCATTACGGCATACGCCTCATCATAGGTCAGGTCTTCCTTGTTTACGATCTTTACGATTGCTTCCTTGATCATTTTCGTCTTCTCCTTTTCCTTCTGTTTTGATTCTATATTCTTTATTCTGTCTGTCCCAGAAAGTTTGCCAGCATCTTCCGTCCGTCCGGTGTCAGGATGGATTCCGGATGGAACTGTACGCCGTAGATCGGGTACTCCGTATGCTCCACCGCCATTACCTCTCCGTCCTCCGTGACGGCTGTTACCTTCAGTTCCTTCGGCAGTGTTGCCGCATCCGCCGCCAGCGAGTGATATCTGGCCACCGGGAAATGTTCCGGCAGTCCGCGGAACAGCAGGCTGTCCGTATCCGCCTTCACAACGGACTGTTTTCCGTGCATCAGCTGCTTCGCATACGTGACGGTTGCGCCGAAGGCAGCCGAAATGGCCTGATGTCCGAGGCATACCCCCAGGGTCGGTATCTCACGGCCCAAGGTTCTTGCAGCTTCGATGATGATCCCCGCATCTTCCGGCCTGCCCGGTCCCGGGGACAGGATGATCCGGTCCGGTGCCAGTGCACGGATCTCCTCAATGGTCATTTCATCATTCCGGATCACCCGGATGTCCGGGTTGATCTCTCCGATCAACTGATAGAGGTTATAGGAGAAGCTGTCATAATTGTCGATCAGTAGTATCATTTCCTAAACCTCCTTTCCTGCCGCTTTCGGAGTGGCATCCGTTGTCCCCTCCGGATCGGCAGCGTCCTCTTCACATCCGGCCGCCGCCAGCTGCAGGGCCGTCAGCGATGCCTTCGCCTTGTTCAGGCACTCCTGATATTCCTTCTCCGGATCGGAATCCGCAACGATCCCGGCTCCGCTCCGTACAAATACTTTTCCGTTTTTCTTATAGACGATACGGATGGCGATGCAGGTATCCATATTTCCCGTAAAGTCAATGTACCCGATGGCGCCTCCGTAGATTCCCCGCTTGTTGCCTTCCAGGTCTCCGATCAGCTGGCAGGCACGGATCTTCGGCGCTCCGGACAGGGTTCCGGCCGGCAGCACCGCCTCGATGGCATCCAGGGCATCCCTGTCCTCCCGGATTTCCCCGCGGACCGTGGATCCGATATGCATTACATGGGAAAACCGCAGGACTTCATGAAACTTTTCCACCTGCACCGTGCCGAAACGGGAAATCTTTCCCAGATCATTCCGCCCCAGGTCCACAAGCATATTGTGTTCT
>JAFRWY010000049.1 GCA_017437905.1 Eubacterium sp. | reverse complement strand
GGATACGAAGTATCCGGAGAGGCGGGCATGGCGAATGGGGAAATACGGCGAATGCCGCCGACTCGACGGATACGAAGTATCCGGAGAGGCGGGCATGGCGAATGGGGAAATACGGCGAATGCCGCCGACTCGACGGATACGAAGTATCCGGAGAGGCAGGCATGGCGAATCGGAGTGTACGGCGGATCAGGCTATACAGTGAATTTGAATGGATAGGTAAAGGAGATAAAATGAAAAGAAGAGTAGTGATCACAGGCATGGGAACCATCAATCCCATCGGACATAACCTGGAGGAAACCTGGGAGAGCATCAAGGCAGGTGTCTGCGGCATCGACGAGATAAAAAGCGTAGATACCAGCAATTTCAAACTGAAGCTGGCGGCAGAGGTAAAGGACTATGCACCGGAGAACTTCCTGGACAAGAAGGAAGCAAAGAAGATGGACCGTTATACCCAGTTTGCCACCATCGCAGCAAGAGAGGCACTGAAGGACAGCGGGATCAGGATCGAGGATGAAGATCCCTATCGCTGCGGAACCATCATTTCCAGCGGGATCGGCGGCCTCATCACCAACAGCAGTGAGCATTCCCGGGGACTGGAGCGTGGTTTCGAGAAGATCTCCCCGTTCTATATTCCCATGACCATCGCAAATATGGCAGCCGGTCAGATCGCCATCGAGACAGGCTTCAAGGGTATCTGTACCTGTGTGGTTACTGCATGTGCCAGCGGAAATAACGCCATCGGCGAGGCTTTCCGTAATGTGCGTGACGGCTATACGGATGTGATGATGTGCGGCGGCTCCGAGGGCTGCATCTGTGAAATGGGGATCGGCGGCTTTACCGTAATGCATGCACTGAACCTTTCCACCGATCCGAAGCGGGCATCCATTCCCTTTGATGCGGAGCGTTCCGGTTTCGTTATGGGAGAGGGCGCAGGCATCCTTGTGATCGAGGAACTGGAGCATGCAAAGAAGCGCGGCGCGAAGATCTACGGCGAGATCGTGGGCTACGGTGCAACCTGTGATGCACATCATATCACCGCACCGGATCCGGAGGGCCTCGGCGCGGCCAACTGCATGAAGATGGCAGTGGAGGATGCAGGTCTTAAGCCGGAGGATGTGGATTATATCAATGCACACGGAACATCCACCCCGCTGAACGATGCAGGGGAGACCAAGGCCATCAAGGCTGCCTTCGGTGACCATGCATATAAACTGATGGTAAGCTCCACCAAGTCCATGACCGGACATCTGCTGGGAGGCAGCGGCGCCGTAGAGGCGATCATCACAACAAAGGCACTGCAGGAGGGCTTTGTTCCGGCCACCATCAACTATCAGGTTCCGGATCCGGCCTGCGATCTGGACATCGTACCGAATGAGGGACGGAAGGCGGACATTAAGGTGGCGATCAGCAACTCCCTCGGTTTCGGAGGACATAACGCAACGACAGCATTTAAGAAATGGGAGGAAGCATAAATGGAACTGAATTCCAACCAGATCCGTGAGATCCTGCCGCATCGCTATCCGATGCAGCTGGTAGATAAGATCATTGATTTCGAGCCGGGTGTCTGGGCAGAGGGGATCAAGTGCGTAACCGTAAATGAACCCTTCTTCCAGGGACATTTTCCGGAGGCACATGTGATGCCGGGCGTCCTTATCATCGAGGCGCTGGCGCAGACCGGAGCGGTAGCGATCCTTTCCGAGGAAGCATATAAGGGGAAGATCGCCTTCTTCGGCGGCATCAAGAATGCACGGTTCCGTCAGCAGGTCCGTCCCGGAGATGTTCTGACACTCCGCTGTGAGATCACGGAACGGAAAGGGCCTGTGGGCTTCGGAAAAGCCGTTGCAAAGGTAGGAGATAAGGTGGCTGCCCAGGCCGAGATCTCTTTTGTGGTGGGAGACTGAGCAGCAAAGTAAGAGTTGCGGGGAAGGAGGCAGGAGAAGGCATGTCCGGACCGGATCAGACAACAACAGAGAATATAAAGCAGAATCCTCTGCATGAGGTGTATTCGAAGTTTCGGGTATACTATTATCGGGATGTCTTTAAGCGCATCCAGAGCCGGGAACTCTCACTTACCACGACAGAGGCATACTGTATCGAGGTGATCGGTGCACTTGGGGAGCCGACCATCAACGAATTTGCCGACTTTATCGGCATTTCCGCACCGAATGCAACCTATAAGGTGAATTCCCTGATCAAAAAAGGGTATGTACGGAAGGCTCAGTCGGGTACGGATAAGCGGGAATTCTTCCTGCAGGTGACGGAGAAATACTATAAGTACTGGAACATCAACAAGAAATACATGGATATCGTGGAGGACCGTCTGAAGCAGCGGCTTTCGACGGAGGAGTTTGAACTCTTCAACCGGATCATGCGCATGGTATCCACGGAAATGATGCCGGAGGTTCCGATCCCTTCCAAAGGGGAGACGGACAGCAGGCCGGACAGTACGGAACAGCAAGAGGAGGACGGGGAATGAGCAGTATTTACGGACCTTACGAACCACGTCTCATCTATGTGATGAACCAGTTGCAGACCGAGCTGGAGTCTTATGACCGCATGCGTTTCGAGGAAACGGGAGATCATATCTTCGAGCATATTTCCGCGCGAATCAAAACGGACCAGAGTATGCGGGAGAAATGCCGCCGGAAAAACCTTATGGAGACACCGTATTCCGCCCTGCATGAGCTGCAGGATGCCATCGGGATCCGGGTGATCTGTGCATTCCGGGATGATATCTACGGGATCCTGGAGCATATCCGGACGCTTCCGGGTGTGACCATCGCGGAGGAGATCGATTATATACGCCATGCGAAGCCCAACGGTTACCGGAGCTATCATCTGATCCTCTCGGTGGAGACCGCCTTTGAGGATGTGGAAGGAAAGGTGCCGGGGCATTATTTCGTGGAGGTACAGCTCCGGACCATTGCCATGGATTCCTGGGCCAGTCTGGAGCATAAGATGAAATATAAAAAGGATATCAGGAATCAGGAACTGATCGAGGCGGAACTGAAGCGCTGCGCGGATGAAATGGCCGCCTGTGACGTTTCCCTCGAGACCATCCGGAATCTGATCCGGAATTCATGATCCTTATTTGAAACCGGGGAGGACACTGACATGAGATTACTTCTCGCAGAAGATGAAAAAGCCCTTTCCAAGGCAGTAGCCACAGTCCTGGAATTAAAGGGCGGATATCAGGTGGATGCGGTCTATGACGGAGAGGCTGCGGTGGAAGCAGCCAGAAATCATGTATATGATGTGTGTGTGTTTGATATCATGATGCCGAAAATGGACGGGATCACCGTGCTTGAGATGCTCCGGAAGGAAGGAAATACCACACCGGTCCTGATGCTTACCGCAAAGGCGGAGCTGGATGACCGGGTGAAGGGACTGGATGCCGGAGCGGACGATTACCTGCCGAAGCCCTTTCAGATGGCGGAGCTTCTGGCACGACTCCGTTCCCTGACGCGAAGATCCACCGAATACAGGGCAAAAAGCCTGCAGGTGGGAAGCCTGATCCTGGATATGGAGCAGCAGGAACTGAGGTGTGAGAATTCCATACGACTGGCCAAGAAAGAGGCCCGGCTGATGGAATACTTTATGGTGAATCCGGAGAAGGAATTCACGGTTACCGAGATCCTCTCCCATGTATGGAAGGATGAGGAAGCAGATGCAAATGTGGTCTGGATCTATATCTCCTACCTGAAGAGCAAGATGTATGCCGTGGCGGCAGACAGGACCATCGCAGGCAGTGAGGAAGGACCGTTCCGGCTGACGGAAGTTAAATAGAGGACGGATGCCTGATGAAGGGAAGGAGGAGACGGATATGATACGAAAACTGAAGATTAAGTTCATTATGATCTCCTCAGCCTCCATGCTGCTGGTACTTCTGATCGTCCTCGGAATCGTAAACGGATTCAGCTATTATAATACAAAGGTGGAGATATTCTCGGTAATGTCGAAGATCTCCGAGAACGGAGGATTTCTTCCGAATGAACTGGAATACCGTTCTGCCATCGGAGAGTCCGTTCTTACGGAAGAGTCCATGTACAGTCTCCGGTTCTTCTCCGTCATCACGGACGAGAGCGGTTTCGTGATCAGTGTGGACCGCGGACATGTGGCCACCATTTCCGAATCGGAAGCCAAAACCTATCTGCAGAAGGCCCTGCACCGGAACTCGAAGGAGGGCTTCTTCTCGGAAGGGGATTCCACCTTCGCTTTTCAGAAAACCGGGATCGGTGACGATCTGTCCCTGTATGTGATCATGGACTGCACCAGGCAGATCCATACCCTGCAGGTATTTGTCAAGGCCTCGGTCTATATCGGAATAATCTCCATGCTGCTTCTGTTGTTGCTCCTGATCGGTTTTGCGAACCGGGCGGTGGCACCGCTGGCCAGAAATATCGAAAGTCAGAAAATGTTCATCACCAATGCGAGCCATGAGCTGAAAACCCCGCTGGCCATCATTTCCGCCAATACGGAGGTTCTGGAAATGACAGAGGGGAAGAATGAGTGGACCGAAAGCACCATGGAACAGGTAAAACGGATGACGGAGCTGATCTCGCATCTCATCACCCTGTCCAAACTCCAGGAGAAGGATGAGATCGTACTTACCGATGTTTCCATCTCCGAAGTGACGGAGAAGGTGGCTGCGGAGTTCCGGATTCTGGCGGAGCAAAAGGGTCTTACCTATGAAACGGAGATCGCAAAGGACCGGACGGTAAAGGCGGATCAGGGCGGACTCCGGGAACTGACATCGATCCTGATCGACAATGCGGTCAAATACTGCGCGGAAGGCGGAATGGTACGGGTCGCGCTGGAGCCGAAGCTGCATGGCACGATGCTTTCCGTGGCAAATACCTATCCGGAGAAGGAGGGTGTGGATTACAGCAAATTCTTCGAACGGTTCTATCGTGAGGATCAGTCCCACAACAGTGAGAAGAAGGGCTTCGGGATCGGTCTTTCCATGGCGAAGCATTTTACGGAAATGTTCAGGGGAAAGATCAGTGTCGGATATAAGAACGGAATGATCGTTTTCACGGTCGTCCTGTAACAGGGAGACTGCAGTATGAAACCGAATAAAAAGGGATAACCGGATGGGCAGTAATGTCCATCCGGTTACGTTAGTGAAGGTTAAAATATAAAATGATTAAAGAAGATTTAGGGGATCTTCTTTAAACAGGGGGCTGATCAAAGAAGACTGAAACTTTTTTCAATCCTGTTGAAATTATTATAGCGGTTTTATCATATTTGTTATACAATTATTATGTGGTATATATAAATAATATGTCGGATTTTCGGGAATCTTTTTCGTATGCAGGGGGGCGTGCGGGAAAGATATGCTGCATTGCAGCATTTCGGGTGTCGGGCGGCTGCGGCAGGATGCCGGGGAGGGTTAAAATATGACTGATATCCACGATGAATTTACGAGGAATGTATTTCAGGGACGTGAAGAAGAGAAGAAACATCCTGCCTTTGAGGGCGAGATGGGGCTTTACAACCTGATCGCCGAGGGAAAGGTGGACCGGATCGAGGAATACCGGAAGGGAAAACCGAAGCCGGATGCCAAGGAACGCGGGGTTCTTTCGGAGAATCCCCTTCGGAATGCCATGTATCATTTTGTGGCCATGACCACCATGATCACCCGGGTCTGTATCAGTCACGGGCTGGAGCAGGAGGTTGCCTACAAGATGAGCGACACCTATATCAGCCGGGCGGACAAAATGTCGACGCCGGAGCAGGTGCGGGACTGCCAGACGGAAATGATGAAGGGCTTTGCCAAGACCATGGCGCTTCTTCAGAAGGGGCCGGTGCATTCCGTTCAGATCGTGAAATGCATAGATTATATCGGGCAGCATCTGCATGACCGGATCACCATGGAGGATCTTGCAGGATACGTGAACCTGAATGAGACCTATCTTTCCAAGCTGTTCCGGAAGGAGACAGGGCTTTCGATCAGTGAGTATATCAGGGATAAGAAGATCGAGGAGGCGAAGGGTCTGCTCCGGTTCTCGGAAAAGCCCAGTATCGAGATCGCGGCGGATCTCGGATTCTCGTCTCACAGCTACTTCATAAGCGTGTTTAAGCGTGTTACGGGAGAGACACCGAAGGATTACAGAAACCGTATGTTCCGGAAGATCTAGCCGGGTGCCGGATCGGGGAAGCAGGGACATACCAGAAGAGGTTGGAGTATGGATAATCTGACAGTTACATCCGAGCAGGTGGAGGAACTGGCGAAGAATTTCTCCAGAACGGATGATTTTGTGCGGGTCATGACCTATTACCGGTGTGCGATCATGGAGATCCAGACCAAATTGAACGTTCTGAATGCGGAATTCTCTCTGCAGTATGACCGCAATCCTTTCGAGAATATCGAAAGCCGTCTGAAGAAGCCGGAGAGCATCGTGGAGAAAATGATCCGGAGGGGCATTCCCCTTACCGTGGAGGATATGGAGCAGGAAATGACGGACATCGCGGGTATCCGCGTGATCTGTTCCTTCCAGGAGGACCTGTATAATCTGGCGGATCTTCTGGTGGAGCAGGACGATGTGCTGCTCATTTCCAGAAAGGATTATATCGCCAATCCCAAGTCGAACGGATACCGCTCGCTGCATCTTCTGATCGATATTCCGATCTTCCTGTCCCAGGGGAAGAAGCATATGAAGGTGGAGGTGCAGTTCCGCACCATCGCCATGGATTTCTGGGCCAGCGTGGATCATAAACTGAAGTATAAGAAATCCATCCGGGATCCGGAAGGGGTGGTGGCGAAGCTGAAGGTCTGCGCCGACACTCTGGCCACGATGGATGCGGAGATGGAAGAGATCCGCAGGACCATTGACGCGGGCAGTGATACCTGAGACGGGAAGAGTAATGACATATAAAGAACCGCGGCGGGGCGCTGCGGAGAAATGATGGAGCAAAGGTCCGCTGCAGGGCGGCGGACGGAGATATACGGATGACAACCG
>JAFRWY010000048.1 GCA_017437905.1 Eubacterium sp. | reverse complement strand
TCTGGCCTGTTTCTGCATTTGTATGTGTCTTGAAGGTAGGATCCTCTTCAGCAAGCTTTCCGAGTGCATCTACCACCTTGTCCTGACCATCCTTGGTCTTCGGCTCGATCGCGAGCTCGATAACCGGATCCGGGAACTCCATGGACTCCAGGATAACCGGAGCCTTCTCATCACAGATGGTATCACCTGTTGTGGTGTTCTTCAGTCCGACTACGGCAGCGATATCACCGGAATAAACGGTCGGGATCTCCTGTCTCTTATTTGCATGCATCTGCAGGATACGTCCGACACGCTCCTTATGTCCCTTTGTAGCATTCAGTACATAGGAACCGGAATTCAGCTTACCGGAGTAAACGCGGATAAATGCAAGCTTACCAACGAACGGATCTGTCGCGATCTTGAATGCAAGTGCGGAGAACGGCTCATCGTCGGAAGACTTCTTGGTAAGCTCATTGCCCTGCAGGTCAGTACCCTTGATGTCAGGGATATCTGTCGGTGCAGGCATAAATTCAACTACAGCATCCAGAAGTTTCTGGATACCCTTGTTCTGATGTGCGGAACCGCAGAGAACCGGAACAACACGCTCCTTCTCGCCTGCCGGTGTATCAATGGGAGCACAGGTAGCTGCACGAAGCGCTGCCTTCAGCTGCTCTACGGACGGCTCCTCGCCATCCAGATACATCATCATAAGTTCCTCATCAAAATCGCAGCATGCCTCAACCAGCTCCGTATGGAACTTCTCAGCCTGCTCCTTCATATCATCCGGAATGTCGGTGATGGAGATGTCCTCTCCCTTGGAATCCTTGTAGATATATGCCTTCATTTCGAAAAGATCAATGATTCCCTGGAAATAATCTTCCTTACCGATCGGGATGTTGACAACGACCGGCTTCTTGCCGAGACGTGTCCGGATCTCATCTACGGTATTATAGAAGTTTGCACCGAGGATATCCATCTTGTTGACGAATGCCATTCTCGGTACATGATAGGTGTCCGCCTGACGCCATACGTTCTCAGACTGGGGCTCAACACCGCCCTTAGCATCGAACACGCCGACAGCGCCGTCCAGAACACGCAGGGAACGCTCAACTTCGACTGTGAAGTCAACGTGGCCCGGAGTATCGATGATGTTGATACGATGCTCAAGCGCGCCCTTTTTCGGCTTTGTCTGCTCCTGCACTGTCCAGTGGCAGGTTGTTGCAGCGGAAGTGATGGTGATACCACGCTCCTGCTCCTGCTCCATCCAGTCCATGGTGGCAGTGCCTTCGTAGGTCTCACCGATCTTGTAATTAACACCGGTATAATAAAGAATTCTCTCTGTCAGAGTTGTCTTACCGGCATCGATGTGAGCCATGATACCGATATTACGTGTCTGCTCAAGGGGATATTCTCTTCCAGTTGCAGCCAAGGCTTTTTCCTCCTTATCTTGATATCGAGTTTCCGGTCATGTTCACTGCATCCGGGGATACACGATTCCCGGAAATGCACTGTGATAAACAGACTAGAATCTGTAGTGTGCGAATGCCTTATTCGCTTCTGCCATACGATGCATCTCTTCTTTACGCTTTACAGATGCGCCCGTGTTGTTAGAAGCATCGATCAGTTCGGATGCCAGACGCTCTTCCATGGTCTTCTCTGTTCTCTTACGTGAGAAATCAGTCAGCCAACGGAGACCGAGTGCCTGTCTACGATCCGGACGTACATCGATCGGCACCTGATAGGTAGCACCACCGATACGGCGTGCCTTAACCTCCAGCAGCGGCATAACGTTGTTCATAGCCGCCTCGAATACCTCGATCGGATCCTTGCCGGTCTGCTCTTTGATACGGTCAAATGCGCCGTATACAATCTTCTGAGCTACGCCCTTCTTACCATCCAACATAATGTTGTTGATGAGACGCGTAACAACCTTGTTATTGTAAATCGGGTCCGCAAGTACGTCCCGCTTTACGATATGTCCTTTACGTGGCACGGTTCTTCCCTCCTTAATAATCATTAATTCGTAGGTACTCACAGTCTTCCTGCGCAAGGCAGGTCATGTGTACGTGCTGCTATTGTATGATCAAATCATGCCATAACCAGCACTGACGAAACTGCCCTACCTAACTTCCGGCAGCTTCGCTTAGACTAACTGTGTGCGTATGCTTACTTCGCATCCTTCGGACGCTTAGCACCATACTTGGAACGTGCCTAACGTCTCTTACCAACACCTGCAGTATCCAGTGTACCACGGATGATGTGATATCTGGTACCAGGTAAGTCCTTAACTCTTCCGCCTCGGATCAGAACGACCGAGTGCTCCTGAAGATTGTGTCCCTCGCCGGGGATGTAGCTTGTAACCTCGATACCGTTGGACAGACGGACTCTGGCGATCTTACGAAGAGCAGAGTTCGGCTTCTTCGGTGTAGCGGTCTTTACAGCAGTACATACACCTCTCTTCTGGGGAGAGCTCTGACCGATCGGCTTCTTCTTCAGAGAGTTGAAGCTTCTCTGCAGGGCCGGAGCAGTGGACTTCTTTACAGCAGTCTCTCTTCCCTTTCTTACTAACTGGTTAAATGTAGGCATGATTTCACCTCCTTCTTATATAGGCTCATGTCGAAGGGCCAGCCCCTTTTTGACATGGCGAAAGGCATGCGATTTACGCATGCCTTAATATTATATCCATATGGAAATGCCATGTCAAGCATTTTTATGCCCGACAAATACAGTTTTTTTATTCCTCTGTGCCCGCATCCTCTGTAGCATCCTCTGCCGCAAGGGATTCATCGGATACAAAGCCATCCGGAATGTTATCATCCGATACCAGGTTATCCGAATACCCGGCTTCCTCGGTGAACTCTTCCGCGGTCTCATCGTCGTAGAGTACCGAATCCTCCTCATCCTGGTCGTCCATCTGATCCAGATACTCGGAATCCAGTTTCACGGAACGATACCGCTTCATACCGGTTCCCGCAGGGATCAGCTTACCGATCAGAACGTTCTCCTTCAGACCGATCAGGTCATCCGTCTTGCCCTTGATAGCCGCATCCGTAAGTACGCGGGTGGTCTCCTGGAAGGATGCTGCCGACAGGAAGCTGTTGGTAGCAAGGGAAGCCTTGGTGATACCCAGCAGTACCTGGGAAGCAACTGCCGGCTTCAGGCCGTCCTCTTCGAGGATCTCATTGATCTCTTCCACATCCAGAACATCCACGAAGGTACCCGGTAAGTAATCGGAATCTCCGGAATCCTCAACCTTTGCCTTCTTCAGCATCTGACGTACGATGATCTCGATATGCTTATCGTTGATCTCAACACCCTGCAGACGGTAAACTCTCTGAACCTCACGGATCATGTAGTTCTGAACCGCCTCAACGCCCTTGATTTTCAGGATATCATGCGGATTTACGGAACCTTCGGTCAGCTCATCACCGGCCTCGATCATCTGTCCATCCATAACCTTGATTCTGGAACCGTAGGGGATTCCGTAGGTCTTGGACTCGCCGTCCACATCATTTGTAACGATGATCTCACGGATCTTACGCTGAGACTCACTTGCATCCACGATCCGGACAGATCCGGAGATTTCGGAAATGATGGCAAGTCCCTTCGGCTTACGTGCCTCGAAAAGCTCCTCGACACGGGGAAGACCCTGTGTGATATCGCCACCGGCAACACCACCGGTATGGAAGGTTCTCATGGTCAGCTGTGTACCCGGCTCACCGATGGACTGAGCGGCGATGATACCGACAGCCTCACCGACCTGTACTGCCTGGCCCGTTGCCATGTTGGCACCGTAGCACTTCGCACAGACGCCCAGGTGGCACTTGCAGGTAAGGATGGAACGGATCTTCAGCTTTGCATCCTTCCGTGCGGTTCCGGTTTCCGGATCCGTGAACGGACGGTCGCTGATCGGCTGACCCTCCATATCATTCTCCACGCCGTACTTCATAATGTTCTCAGCACGCTTCGGCGTGATCATGTGATTCTTCTTAACGAGCATATTTCCGTCTTTGTCAAATACGCTCTCAGCTGCATACCGGCCTGTGATACGCTCCTGGAAGGTTTCGATCACTTCATCGCCCTCACGGAAGGTAAATACATAGATACCCGGTTTCTTATCCTGATCCTCGCAGCAGTCGGTCTCGCGGATGATCAGATCCTGCGACACGTCTACCAGACGACGGGTCAGGTAACCGGAGTCTGCGGTACGGAGCGCCGTATCGGACAGACCCTTGCGGGCACCGTGTGCGGAAATGAAGTACTCCAATACATCCAGACCTTCACGGAAGTTGGACTTGATGGGAAGTTCGATGGTCTTACCTGTCGTATCTGCCATAAGTCCACGCATACCGGTCAGCTGCTTGATCTGCTGATCGGAACCACGGGCTCCGGAATCAGCCATCATGTAAATGTTGTTATAACGATCCAGACCATCCAGCAGGGCGTTGGTCAGATCGGAGTCTGCCTTCTCCCAAACCTTGATGACGGATTTGTAACGCTCTTCGTCTGTCAGGAAGCCGATGTTGAAGAAATCGGTGATCTCATCCACAACGTTCTGTGCATTCTCCAGGATCTCCTGCTTGTTGCCCGGAACGGTCATGTCGGCAACGGATACGGTGATACCACTCAGTGTGGAATACTTGTAACCGATGGCCTTCACGTTATCCAGAACCTCGGCGGTCTTGGTTGCGCCATGGATATTGATGCACTTGTCAAGGATCTTCTTCAGCCACTTCTTGCCTACATGGAAGTTAACCTCCGGCTCAAGAACCTGGGAGCGGTCGGAACGATCCACAAAGCCCAGATCCTGCGGGATCACTTCGTTGAAAAGAAGTTTACCCAGTGTGGTTGCAACCGTACCCGTGATGGTCTCACCGGCCAGGTTTGCGGAACGCTCCACATAGATCTTCTGCTGCAGCGTGATCTCCTGGTTCTCATATGCCAGGATCGCGCGGTTCATGTTCTTGAACCTGCGTCCGATCATATCCTGAACCGTACTTACGATGTCCTTGTAGTAGGTCACACCGGACTTCTTGGACTGCTTCTTTACGACACGGATCCGGATCTTGTCTGTCATCTGGATCTTGCCGTTTGCAGCATCCTGATGGATTGCTTCCACATTTCCGAGTTCATCTTCCGCCATGTAGGACTGAACGATCTCGGTCTCTTCATACGGTACCTCACGATACCGGTCGTTGGTCAGATAATAGATACCCAGAACCATATCCTGTGAAGGAACGGATACAACACCACCGTCCGAAGGCTTCAGCAGGTTGTTCGGGGACAGCAGCAGGAACCGGCACTCAGCCTGTGCCTCCACGGAAAGCGGAAGATGCACAGCCATCTGGTCACCGTCGAAGTCCGCGTTGAATGCGGTACATACCAGCGGGTGAAGCTTGATGGCCTTACCTTCTACAAGGATCGGCTCAAATGCCTGAATACCCAGACGGTGAAGTGTAGGAGCACGGTTCAGCATAACCGGATGCTCTTTGATCACGTCCTCGAGGATATCCCAAACCTGGGGATCCAGACGCTCTACCTTCTTCTTTGCTGCCTTGATATTATTTGCGATTCCGCGTGCGGACAGCTCCTTCATAACAAAGGGCTTGAACAGTTCGATGGCCATCTCCTTCGGAAGACCGCACTGATAGATCTTCAGCTCCGGTCCGACGACGATAACGGAACGTCCCGAATAGTCAACACGCTTACCCAGCAGGTTCTGACGGAAACGTCCCTGCTTACCCTTCAGCATATCGGAAAGGGACTTCAGTGCACGGTTTCCGGGGCCGGTAACAGCACGTCCGTGACGGCCGTTATCGATCAGAGCATCCACTGCCTCCTGCAGCATACGCTTCTCGTTGCGGACAATGATGTCCGGTGCGGAGAGCTCCTGCAGACGGCGCAGACGGTTATTTCTGTTAATGATCCGGCGGTACAGATCGTTCAGATCGGAGGTGGCGAAACGGCCGCCGTCCAGCTGTACCATCGGACGAAGATCCGGCGGGATGACGGGAATGACATTCATTACCATCCACTCCGGCTTGTTATTGGAATTACGGAAGGCCTCAACGACCTCCAGCTTCTTGATGATCTTGGCCTTCTTCTGACCGGTAGCCGCATCCAGCTCTTCCTTCAGAGCCTCAGCCTCCTGATCCAGATCGATGTTACGGAGCAGCTCCTGCACTGCCTCTGCACCCATGCCCACACGGAAGGAACCCAGGTCATCCTTGTACTGATCCAGTGCCTGACGATACTCCGTCTCGGTCAGCACGTCCTTCAGATTCAGAGCGGTATTGCCCGGATCCAGAACGATGTATGCCGCAAAGTAAAGCACTCTCTCCAGAATACGCGGGGAGATGTCCAGCAGCAGTCCCATACGGCTGGGAATGCCCTTGAAATACCAGATATGGGATACGGGTGCTGCCAGTTCGATATGGCCCATACGCTCACGACGTACGCTGGCCTTCGTTACCTCAACACCACAGCGGTCACAGACGATACCTTTGAAACGGATCTTCTTGAACTTACCGCAGTGGCACTCCCAATCCTTGGTGGGTCCGAAGATCTTCTCGCAGTACAGACCGTCGCGCTCCGGCTTCAGGGTTCTGTAGTTGATCGTCTCCGGCTTCTTAACCTCACCGTAGGACCACTCTCTTATCTTATCGGGAGAAGCAAGTCCGATCCGTATGGAGTCAAAATTGATCGGCTGTTCCTGTTCTGCATTTAACATGTTTGCCATTACCTCTTCTCCTCTCTCTTATTCATCAAAATCGGAATCATCATAGGACTCGTCTTCATCATAGAATTCCTCGTCCTGATCCTCCAGTTCCGTCAGCTCGCCCTGCTCGTCCACACCGCTGAAGCCGTTCTCCGAAAGGTCTCCGATGTATCTCTGGTCACCTTCCAGATCGCTCCGCAGGTTGCGGTCGTAATCCACGGACTCACCGAGATCCACTTCCTCACCATCCTCACGGAAGACTCTGACATCAAGTCCCAGGGACTGGAATTCCTTAAGAAGTACCTTGAAGGACTCCGGAATACCCGGTTCGGGAATGTTCTCACCCTTGATGATCGCTTCGTAGGTCTTCACACGGCCTGCAACATCATCCGACTTCACGGTCAGGATCTCCTGCAGTGTATAGGAAGCGCCGTAAGCCTCGAGGGCCCAGACTTCCATCTCTCCGAAACGCTGGCCGCCGAACTGAGCTTTACCACCCAGCGGCTGCTGTGTTACAAGGGAGTACGGACCGGTAGAACGTGCATGGATCTTGTCGTCTACCAGATGGTGCAGTTTCAGATAGTGCATGAAACCGATGGATACCTTGGACGGGAATTCCTGTCCCGTACGTCCGTCACGGAGAAGTACCTTACCGGTGCTGTCGATGGGCACGCCCTTCCACTCTTCTCTGTGATCACGGTTATCCGACAGGTACTGCAGTACCTCCGGTTCCAGCTGATCCTTGTATTTTGCTTCAAATGTATCCCAGTCGCTGTTGACATAGTCATTTGCCAGCTCCAGGGTTGCAGTGATGTCCTTCTCATTTGCGCCGTCGAAGATCGGAGTGGAGATCTTGAATCCAAGCGCCTGGGCAGCCAGACCCAGATGCAGCTCCAGCACCTGTCCGATATTCATACGGGACGG